>JAUVAR010000150.1 GCA_030591625.1 Candidatus Zixiibacteriota bacterium | reverse complement strand
CGAGACGACCAGAAATAAGTTTTTGAATTTTCTTGTCGGACGAAAAAACTTCTGCCTCACGATTCATAATTCGTGGAAGCAGGTTAACCTTAAGTGCTTTGTTGAGAACAAGCGATGCTTCCTTGCTGCTCTTCCCAAAAACAAAATTAATATTACCGTGTGACATAAAATCTATTTCCCTATACTGTCTTCTACGAATTTTCTATCGTTCGAACAAGTTCCGCCTGATCTTCATCGCGGAAAAACGCGGTCCCCATAACGAGTGAATCAGCCCCTGCATCAATTATTGATTTTGCATTCTGACGATTGATACCGCCATCAACCATTATTTCTGTCCGGAGTGAATGTTCTAAAATAAACGAACGTGCCGTTGACACAGAAGTCAAGGTTGACTCAATAAATTTTTGTCCGCCAAAACCCGGATAAACCGACATGATAAGCAACAGGTCAAAATGATGCAGATGAGGCAACAGTTTTTCAATATCCATATCAGGATTAATTGAGATACCAGCCTTGACTCCAAGATCATGAATCTGTTCGGCATACTTTCCCGGATCGGGATGAACTTCCAAATGAAACGTTATCGCATTTGCTCCCGCATCGCAGAATTTTTCAAAATACTTTTCCGGCTCAGAAAGCATTAAGTGGACATCAAGGTACAAGTCTGTTATGCCGTCAATCTGTTTGACAATATCAGGACCGAATGAAATGTTCGGCACAAAGTGACCATCCATGATGTCTAAGTGAAGCAGACTTACGCCGGCTTTTTCCGCGGAGGAGATATCTTCGGCCAGCCTTGTGAAATCGGCGGCCAGAACTGAGGGTGCTACTTTTGACATAGCCGGAATGTGACAAAATCCAGAGACCGGCGCAACCGGTTTTCTCACAATTGTGCGAATAGAAGTCCGATTGTTATATTTTATTATTTTTGAGTCCGTCTTTGATTCTGTCGGACAATCTCAGCATTTCGCTTCAGCCCTTCAAGCCGAGGTCGAGTCAGCGGGGTTCCGGCAGTTAATTCCAGAAACTGTTCCCGGGTTTCCAACTGGTCGATGAGGTCGAGCCTTATAAATTGACCAACTCCTTTGGGGCTCTTTAAATCATCGCAATTTGTCACCGGCTTATCTTTGTTATGAGGGCAGACAGTTTGGCAAATATCACACCCAAATAGCCAATTCCCCATCTTCTCGGCCAGTTCCGGCTCAATATTATCAGGTCTCTCAATTGTCAGATACGATATGCACTTACGACTATCGATCTTTCGTGGTGAAATTATCGCCTCGGTCGGACAGGCCTCAATGCAGGCTCGGCAGCTCCCACACTGGCCATGGGATATAGGATCGCGCTGATCTGGCTCAAGATTCAGGTCGGTCAGAATTTCAGCTAAGAAAACAAACGACCCAAACTCTCTATTAATGAGCATTCCATTCTTGCCAATAAAACCAAGCCCCGCCTGCTCAGTGTAGGTCCGTTCAAAAAACGGTCCAAAATCTACAAACCAGCGAAATGTGGGTGACTCATCAGGTTCGAATTCCTCTACTATAGACCGTATCAGCTTTTTTGTAAGACCTGAAATCACCTTATGATAATCACGTCCAAAAGCATATCTTGACACTTCGCCACACTCAGAAGGCCGGTCCTCCGACACAGGCTGATTATAATTTAGCCCCAGCATTATGATCGATTTGACTTCAGGGAGAATTTTCGATGGATCACTCCGCCTGTCAGGTTCCTTTGCGATCCAATTCATATCTCCGTGATAGCCAGATTCGATCCAGCCAAAGAACTGTTTTTGAGCTTTTTGATCAACTTGCGGGGAGCAAACTCCACACAAATCAAAACCTGCAATTTTTGCCAATTTTTTAATACGGGTAGAATCCATTAAGGGTAATCTACTACTGATTGGCCGATCAATCCAGATCAATTCTCTATTAAATCATCACAAATATGTACCTTAAAAAAACTTTACCCCTATTTTCATTTTGGTCTGTTGACAGATCAAACAATGTAGGGTAAGTTTACAGCCAAATTTTATTTCAAGCAGCTTTGGCTGTTTTTTTTAAGACTATATTTGTGAAACATTTCCCAATATAGTCTATGTTTAAAAAATTTAGTATGGTGTGAAAAAGTAAAATGAATAGTTTATTAATAGAGAGGACTTGTCGATGAGTGTCGCCTCCTATCTGCTCGCAACTGTCTCTTCACCAGACAATCTTCTGCCTGCAATCGAGAGTATCAATAAGCTTGATACCCTTTTAGGTTGGGATGCGGTTGACGGACATTTCGATTTTGTAATCAAACTTTCATCCGCGTCGGCCGACGCACTCAAAAGTGGTGGTTCAATTTCTGAACTAAACAATATGAATGTTTGTGATATCATCAACGACAACGAAAAATCGCTCGCAGATGATTCAGAACTCTGTCGATCTTATTTATTTATTGAGACTAATCAATCAAATAACGCCGAAGTTCTTAACACGATTGGACAACTCGAATCTATTCTCTTTTGTTCCACCACTAAAGGTGAATGCGATATCGTCGCAGTAATAACAGGCGAGACATTCTCAGATATCGAACGTACAATCGAAAGAATTATTCGCCCGCTTGATGGTCTCCTGCGAATTAAGACTAACCGCATCATTGACCTTGGAAAACTTTAGGAATAAATATGGCAGATAACAACACACAGGAATTCAAGCCGTTCAACGTTGACCTGTGGAAATATGACGGCAAAAAAGGAGCTTTGATTCCGCTCCTGCAGTCGGCCCAGGATACGTACGGTTATGTCTCGGAAAAAGCGATTGATTACATTTCGCATGTCACCGGGATTGCATCCGCAGATATCTATGGTGTCGTAACTTTCTACGCTCAGTTCCGCACCAAACCACTTGGTAAAAACGTCATCAAAATTTGCAACGGTACTGCCTGCCATGTCAATGGGGCGCGTCCGATTTATGAAACGATCCAGGATGAACTTGATCTTACATACGAAGAGACAAGCGACGACGGACTATTCTCGCTTCTCTCAGTCGCCTGCATCGGCTGCTGTTCATTGGCGCCGGTTATTACAATCAACGATGAAACCTTTGGTCGTTTGACTCCGCCGAAGCTGCGTAAAGTTATTCGCTCCTTCAAGCGGAAGGCCAAAGAGTTAGCTAAACAGGAGAGCGAGTGAGGCTTTTATGAAAACTGTGAAAGTAGGACTTGGTACCTGTGGCATCTCGGCAGGCGGAGAAAAAGTTTTCCGCGCATTTCAGGATGAACTGAAAGAACGACCGAATTCATTTGTACTGCAAGAGACAGGTTGTATCGGCATGTGTTACCGCGAAGTGCTCGTTGAAGTTTCAAACGGCTCAGGCGAACCATACATGTACGGCGAAATTACACCGGATCGAGTCGGCCAGATGGTCGAAGAAGATCTCATCGGTGGAAAAATTATTGAAGATTGGCTCGTAACCGGCGAAGGTCGCGAAGTTGGCTTCTTCGAAAACCAAACAAGAATCGTTCTCCGCAATTGTGGCAAGATCGACCCCGGGTCAATCGAAGAATACATTGAAAGAGATGGTTACAAGGGACTTGAAAAAGCTCTCAAAAATATGACCCCCGAAGATGTTATCGAACAGGTCGAAAAATCTGGCCTGCGTGGTCGAGGTGGTGGTGGATTCCCTACCGGCATGAAATGGAAATTCACACGTGGCGCCAAAGGTGACAAAAAATATATTATCTGCAACGCCGACGAAGGTGACCCAGGTGCATTCATGGATCGCTCCGTACTGGAGTCCGACCCGCACTCAGTCTTAGAAGGAATGGCGATTGCTGCTTACGCTATCGGTTCGGATGAATCATATATTTATTGTCGTGCCGAATATCCAAAGGCGATTGCAAGACTAAGACAGGCGATTGCTCAGGCCAAACAGAAAGGCTTCTTGGGTGAGAAAATCCTCGGTAGTGATTTCAACTTTACCATTAAAATAAAAGAAGGGGCCGGAGCATTTGTTTGTGGCGAAGAAACCGCATTGATTCATTCAATCGAAGGTCTTCGCGGCATGCCGAGATTCCGTCCACCATTCCCCGCTATTTCAGGACTCTGGGAAAAACCTACGAATATTAACAACGTCGAAACGTTTGCCAATGTCCCATGGATCATCACAAACGGTGGTGAAGCCTACGCTAAATATGGCACCGAAGATTCAAAGGGTACCAAAGTCTTTGCGATGGCCGGCAAAGTAAAACGTACCGGACTTGTCGAAGTACCGATGGGTGTTACGATCAAAGAAGTAGTCTTTGATATCTGTGGTGGTATTATCGACGACAACGAACTGAAAGCTGTCCAGATGGGTGGCCCATCAGGTGGTTGTATCCCTGCTTCAATGTGTGACATCCCAATTGACTATCAACAAATCAACAAGACTGGCGCGATCATGGGATCGGGCGGACTGATCGTCATGGATAGCACAACCTGTATGGTTGATGTCGCTCGTTTCTTTCTTACTTTCACACAGGAAGAATCATGTGGCAAGTGTACATTCTGTCGTATCGGTACCAAGAGGATGCTTGAAATTCTTGTGCGTATCACGATGGGTGAAGGCACAATGGCCGACCTTGATAATCTCGAAGAGTTAAGCGGACAGATCAAGAACGCCTCTCTTTGTGGACTCGGTCAAACGGCACCTAATCCAGTTCTAACAACGCTCAAATATTTCCGCGAGGAATATGTTGCACATATTGAAGATAAGAAGTGTCCGGCGCATGAATGCTCGGCACTCTTAACATATACGATAAATGATAAATGTACCGGTTGTGTCGTCTGTGCCAAGGCATGTCCGACCGAAGCAATTACCGGCGAGAAAAAGCAATTGCATACCGTGCATCAGGATCAATGTATCAAATGCGGCAAGTGCTATACTGTATGTCGCTTTGACGCGGTAGAAAAGGTATGAGGTCAGCAATGGTTAAGCTTACAATAAATGGAAAAGAGATCACAGCCTCACCGGAGAAAACTATTCTTCAGGTTTGCCGCGAACAAAAGATAGACAATATTCCAACCCTCTGCTACGACGACAAGATGCCACCCTTCGGCTCTTGTTTTCTCTGTGTTGTCGAAATGGAAGGCGTGGAAAAACTCTTTCCCTCCTGTGCCACCAAAGTCGCGGAAGGAATGGTCCTGCATACAAAATCCGAAAAGGTCAGGAAATCTCGCAAGACCTGTCTCGAATTGCTTCTTTCAAACCACTACGCCGACTGTTTCGGCCCGTGTCGTTTGAACTGTCCGGCCGATGTTGATATCCAGGGCTACATGTCTTTGGTCAATCTTGGCAAATTCAAAGAAGCTGTCGCCCTGATAAAAGAAAAACTCCCGCTCCCTTCAGTCTGCGGACGTGTCTGCACGCGTAACTGTGAAGTTGGTTGCCGAAGAGCCGTCGTTGATTCACCGGTAGGTATTGATTTCCTAAAGCGTTATGCTTCCGATCAGGATATGATTGGCGAAATGTGGCAGCCGGATGTCAAACCAGACAACGGACAGCGTGTCGCTATCATTGGTGGCGGTCCGGCCGGCCTGACTGCTGCGTACTATCTTGTCAGCGAAGGTTACCGTCCGACGATATTTGAAGCTCTACCAGAACTTGGCGGTATGCTCAAGTACGGTATCCCCGAATATCGTTTGCCCAAAAAAGTGCTCGACAAAGAAATCAGTTGGATAACCGATCTTGGTGTTGAAGTTCACACGAACAAAGCACTCGGTAAAGATTTCCAGATGGATGACCTCTTCAACGACGGTTTCAAAGCTGTCTTTGTTGGTCTTGGTGCACAAATTGGAAAACCGATGCGTGTTGAAAATGAAGAAGTTGACGGTGTACTCTCTGGTGTTGAATTCCTAAAACAGATACAACTCAAAACTGCTCCTGACGTAAAAGGAAAAGTCGTCGTTGTAGGTGGTGGTAACACTGCGATGGACGCTGCACGTACTTCGGTTCGCCTTGGCGCCGACGTAACACTATTGTATCGTCGTACTCGCAAAGAGATGCCTGCAAACATCATGGAAATCGATGCTGCCGACGAGGAAGGAATCAAAATGGAATTCCTCGCTGCACCAACAAGAGTTAATACTGATGCCCATGGACGGGTTGAATCTATTGAATGTCTTCGCATGGAACTCGGCGAACCGGATGATTCAGGCCGACGTCGTCCTGTCAAAATCGAAGGTTCTGAATATACTATCAAATGTGACTGGATTATTTCCGCAATCGGTCAGGAACCTGACCTTGATGGTGTCGAAGATGACGAAAATATCAAAGTCACTCGCTGGAATACGATTGAAGCGAACGAAAAAACATTCCAGACAGATCGTCCGGGTGTTTTCTCAGGCGGTGATGTCCTAACAGGACCTGCCGATGCAGTCGATGCAATTGCCGCCGGACGTATTGCCGCTCGTGCTATCGATCGTTTCATCCGTACTGGAGTTGTGCAACCTCTTGCTGAACGATTCGAGAGCAAACGTCATAATTTCCATGATATTAAAATCGAAGACCTCCCCGAAGTTGTTCCTTCGGAACGTCATAAGATGCCTGAAATGCCAGCCGCAGAACGTATCAAATCGTTCGAAGAAGTTGAAT
>JAUVAR010000050.1 GCA_030591625.1 Candidatus Zixiibacteriota bacterium | reverse complement strand
GTGGGGTACAGGTAAACTACAATATTAATTATTTAAGCAACCTCAATCAATTTCAACTTAGTGTTGGATTAGCCGGACGTTTACTTGCAACTGGTGGTGGAGAATTTGACTTTGCCAAACAATCAGCTCATCAAATTGGTATCTCCGGATTCTACCAGGGTTCAAAATTCAAGCCAGGTCTTATTCTGCACATACCGATTGATGATGATTATTGGAGAGTTTCGGAAGCTGTAAATATGGTCCTTGGCATGAAACTGCTCTATGATTTCTAAAAGGTTACAATAGGTGGGTGGGCCATTCTGTTATAGATATGGTCCACTCCCGTTAACTATCTTCTGTAACCCCATCATAATCTATTGGCGCAGGTTGTTTGCATTGTGTATCTTGGGGCACGATGATTGAACAAGTCGCCCAAATTATCAAGAATGTCTCGCGGGGTGCGGTTCTGACCGGTGCCGGGATATCTGCCGAATCTGGAGTGCCAACTTTTCGTGGAAAGGAAGGACTCTGGGGGAAATTCCGTCCCGAAGAACTCGCCACGATGGATGCATTCATGGCCAACCCGAAAATGGTTTGGGAATGGTACAACTGGCGACGTGAACTTATGTCGAAGGTGAAGCCGAACGCCGGGCATTACGCGCTTCGCGATCTCGCCGAATATTTTGATAATTTCACACTAATCACACAGAATGTCGATAACCTTCATTTCGAGGCTGGCTCACCTGACATTATTGAACTGCACGGCAATATCCAGCGCAATAAATGTGCTAAATGTGAGAAGCCGTTTGAAGATGAGTCGGTTGAAATCCTGCCCGATGCAATTCCAGCCTGTGACAGCTGTGGCGGATCGATTCGGCCCGATGTTGTCTGGTTTGGTGAAATGCTTCCTTCGGGGGCGATAGAGCGAGCTTTTTTTGAGGCTGAACATTCGGAGATATTTTTCTCGATTGGGACTTCGGCACTAGTGCATCCTGCAGCTTCGTTGCCAATGGTAGCGAAACAGAGCGGGGCGACTTTGGTGGAGATAAACCCTGAAGTGACAGAGCTTTCCGGGATGGCTGATTTTCGGTTTGCCTGTGGGGCGGGGGAGATTCTACCGCAATTAGTTGAATTATTAAAAGAAGACCGGACAAACGGCTGACCAGTCTGTATAATGGTAGCTCGGAGATATAGGCTAAAGAATTATGAATAGACATATTTTGAAACAAAATCTTTCGTTTACCAAGACAATTGTGCTGGGGCTTGTCCTGTCCGGACTTGTTATGTCTGGTTGTGGAGTTTATTTCAATACGTTTTTCAATGCCAAGAAAGCGTTCAATTCTGGTGAGAAGGTTCGTGAACAAAGTCGTAATGGTAGGGGCGGGAAGAGCGATTATACTAAAGCAATTGAGAAAGCACGCAAAGTAGTTGAGAATTTCCCTAATTCAAAATACTACGATGATGCGTTGTTCATTCTTGGTGTTTCGTATTTTCATACCGAACAATATTCAAAAGCAGAACGCCGTCTGCGCGAACTTCTGGCCAACTACGACGATCCAAAATTCACCCGTGAAGCCCGATTATATCTCGCTAAAACAAAACTGGAATTGAATGAAATTGATAATGCGATGGAAATTTTTGAAGAGATATTCCAGTCGGATGCCAGCAAAGGATTTAAGGCAGAAGCTGCAATAGGGCTTGGTACATTTCAATATGAAAATTCGAACTGGCGGGCTTGTCGTGGATATTTTATGTCGGTGCGTGATTCGCTTGGATCAGATAATCAAAAATTCAATGCCCAGAAAATGCTCGCTGATTCATATTACGAAGCGTTCCAATTTGAGGATGCACTTGGTGGGTATCTTCAGTTGATCGGGATGGACCCTGACAAAGATGATTATTTTCATGCTATGTACCGAGCTGCTATTAGTTCGTACAGGATGTTCAAGATTGCAGATGGAATGGATTATCTAAAGGAATTGAGTGAAGATGAGTTGTATTACGATTCAATTCCAATGTTGAAGTTAACAATTGCCGAAGGATATGAACGTGAGGATGATCTTGAACTGGCAATCATAACGTATGATGATGTTGCTGCAACTGCTGATAAAAAACAACACCAGGCGTCGGCGTACTATCATCTTGCGTTAATCTACCAATACGATTACGATCAACTTAGTGAAGCTAAGGAATATTACGATAAAGCTTCAAGAGCTAATCGTGGGGGTGAAGAAGGGCGTGACGCCATAAAGCGATCTTCTGCTATAGGTAAGATTGAAAAATATGAAACCAAGTTTGAACGGGATTCTACCACTACCCAAAAAGATATTGATGACGCTGCATATACTCAGTATCAGTTATCGGAGCTCTACTGGTTCGACTTGAACAAACCTGACACAGCTATTCTTGAGATGCAATATTTGATCGATTCCTTTTCGACTTCGTACGATGCGCCGCGTGCTATGGTTGCAATTTCACAGATGTATCGTGACCATTTAAAAGATAACAGTACAGCAGATTCGATACTTAGACTCTCGTTGCAATTATATCCCACTTCTGACTATGCCTCTGAAGCTCTCGAGTTACTTGGACTATTGGGGACAGCTGCCGATACCGGATATGCAGCTGTTTATTTAGAACAGGCAGAACGTTGGTTGGTTGACTCCCTTAATTATGATTCGGCTATTTATTATTATCAATATGTAGCTGATAATTTTCCCGACTCAAAGTTCTTCCTCCAAGCCCAGTTTAATGTTATTTGGGTAACTGAGAACCATCGTCATCCAGGGGATTCCTCGGTATATTTTGCATATCAAGAATTTGCAGATTCATTTCCTGGTACACCTTTTGCTTTGCTTGCCAGAAATATAATAAAAGAAAAGCCGAAACAGCACCGCCGTCCAGATAAGTCTCAGGAGGGAGAAGATATTGTTGAAGATGAAGATAACACAGCTGTCGCTCAGCAAATTGACTCTGGTTATGTTGATCCAAGGGAATCACTTTATGTAGGACCGGGTGGTGAAGAATTGGGTGACTTTAAAGGCTCTCCAACACAGATTGAAATAAAATTCGAATTTCCTACGTCGGCTTACGGCATGCAGGATGATGCGATCTATTTGTATTTCCAAATCCTCGTTGATTTTTCCGGAAAAGTTATCGACATTGTGCTGAAAATTCCTTCCGAATGGGAAGAAATCAACGAGTTGGCAATCGAATCAATCGGGTCAATGACTTTTGATGCAATGGAGATAAATGATCTTGTCTCGCGTATGCAGTTAGATGAAAGTAATGATGGCCGCGGTTATTGGCTTGTCTATAAATATTTAGTGAAGAAACCTAATTTCCTTAGATGATCAAACCAGTACGTATATTATCCAAAGTTCTCAGACATCGTAAACTCGAGGACAATTATTATTCTCTGACATTTGGTGACTACAAAGCTGCCTCAAAATGTAAACCGGGACATTTCATACATTTGAAATTGCCTGAGAGTAATCTGTATTTCAGACGTGCTATGTCTGTTGCATCGGCAGATGCAGAGAAACAAGAGCTTGAAATTATTTTCAAAGCGATCGGTCGAGGCACAAAGCAATTAGCTCAATTTAAAAAGAATGATCCAATTGATATTCTTGGACCGCTTGGAAATTGTTTTACCAAACCTGCAAAAAAAGAAACGGTAGTAATTATTGCCGGTGGAGTTGGATATCCGCCACTTGCATATTTTGCAACTGAACTTGTAAAAAGTGGTTTTCCTGCGAAGCAAATTCATTTTTTCTACGGTGGACGAACATCGTCAGAAATTGTTGACCGGCCAAGAATTAAGAAACTCGGGGTTAATTTTCATCCGGTGACAGATGATGGTTCATTCGGTGAAAAAGGATTGGTCACACAGTCTGTTGAAAAATTCATTCAGGCCAACGACGATTTGAAATCTAAATTATACGCCTGTGGACCTGAACCGATGCTGAAAGCTTGCGATGATCTTGGTATGAAATATAAATTGCCGGGACAATTATCACTTGAGGCACCTATGCCGTGCGGAATTGGTGTTTGCCTTGGGTGTATTGTTAAATTACGAGATGATGGTTATGTTCGAGTGTGCAAAGATGGGCCAGTATTTGAGATTGGTGAGGTGTTGCTGTGAAGCCTGTGCTTAGTGTAGAAATTGCAGGGGTGAAATTTAACAACCCAATTATGACGGCATCCGGTTGCTCAGGGTACGGAGAAGAACTGGCCGATATCTACCCGCTTTCGATACTTGGTGCTCTTGTAACAAAAACGATAACGCCAGAACCACGCGAGGGACATCCACCCCCAAGAACGGCCGAAACCGATTCGGGAATGCTCAATGCTATCGGGCTTGCGAATGTTGGCATTGAACGATTTGTCAGTGAAAAGATTCCGTTCCTGAAGAAGCAGACGACAAAAATCATTGTCAATGTTGGTGGCAAAACAATTAAAGAATATGTTGAACTCTGTGCCCGTTTGAACGATCAGGATTGTATCGATATGATCGAGTTGAATCTCGGTTGTCCGAATGTGAGCGAAGGTGGCATGCAGTTTGGGTCGGACCCTAAAATGACTGAACGAGTGCTCAAAGAAGCGATAGCTGTTTGTTCTATTCCGATCATTGCAAAACTTACTCCGAATGTAACAGATGTGCGAGTAACTGCTCGTGCTGCCGAACAGGGTGGCGCGTCTGCTCTGTCGCTTATCAATACACTGGTTGGGATGTCTGTCGATCATGAAACATGGCAAAGCCGACTGACTTTTAATCGTGGTGGACTTAGTGGGCCGGCTGTTAAGCCTGTTGCTCTGGCGCAGGTTGATGCGGTCTATAGTGCGGTGAAAATTCCAATTATCGGTATTGGTGGCATTTCAAATTATGCCGATGTTATCGAGTTTTTGTTAGTTGGTGCTACTGCGGTTCAGATTGGAACTGCTCTGTTTGTTGAACCGGATGCACCGATCCTAATAATGCGTGAACTGAGCGCATACATGAAACGCAAAAAAATATCTCATGTCACTGACATGATTGGCAAGATAAGGAAATTCTGATGTCTGCAATTAAGAAACTCAAAGCGATACAGGAAAAAAACAAATCGATGATCTGTCTTGGGCTTGATCTCGATCCTAAACGAATGCCCTCGGAGTTTTCATCTGGACCCAAGGCGATGTTTGATTTTGCTACTCGTATGATTGATGCAACCAAAGATTATGTCTGTGCTTATAAACCTAACATGGCTTTCTATGAACGATTTGGTGCCGAGGGCTGGTCGCTTTTGAAACTAATTGTTGAACGAATTCCTGAAGATATTCCTGTTATTATCGACGGCAAACGTGGTGACATAGGCAATACTGCAATGCACTACGCCAAGAGTCTCTTTAATGAACTTGGTGCTGACTACGTTACGCTTAGTCCGTACATGGGATATGATTCGATGCGTCCATTCTTAGAGCATGAAGACAAAGGTGTATTTATCTTATGTCTGACATCCAATGCCGGCTCGAAAGATTTTCAACAACTTTTGGTTGATGGCAAACCGCTCTATGAAATAGTAGCCGAAAAAGTTTCGTATTGGAATAAAGATAACAACTGTGGTTTGGTTGTTGGTGCTACGCATCCCGATCAACTTACCCAGATAAGAAAAATAGCCGGTGATATGCCGCTTTTGATTCCTGGGGTTGGTGCACAGGGAGGATCGCTCGAGGCAGCCGTACGAAACGGCACTGACAATTTTAGACAGCCGGCGGTTATCAATGTTTCACGTTCTGTTCTTTATGCATCGGAGAAAGAAGATTTTGCAGAACGGGCTCGCGAAGAACTACTGAAGCTCAATGGGGTTGTGAATACTCTGAGGCCTGTTGATACAGATGATGAACCTACGATTGTAGAAGGCCAGGAAAACAATTCAGAAGGAAATAATAAGCAAGCTGATGATTCCAGAGCGGAGGGAGAGAACAGACCTCAATCAAATGAAGGATCTAATTGATTTATTATTCGAGCAGGGCTTCATGATTTAGAAGTGAAAAGAGGGCGCCATCTACAAATTCACCATCGATGAAATAGTGTCGTCGCAGTGCGCCGTCACGACTGAATTTGAGTTTTTCAAGTAGTGCAATCATCTCAAGATTAGAGCCTGCGACAGAAATATAGAGCTTATTAAAACCGCGCGTGTTAAAAATGTATTCGATCAAAAGGCCAAGTGCCTGTGTGCCAAAACCTTTTCGCTGTTCATCGGGATCAACGACCAATTCAAAGCGAGCTGAACGGTTGTGTGGATTAAAATTGTCATAGCCGATCCATCCGACCTGAGTGCCGGACTTCTTGTCAATAATCATAAACTTTTCTCGGTCGGTCGCACGTTCCTGTTTCTTGAATTGTTCGGATGCTTCTTTGGCTGTTTGAAATGCCCATGCTTCTTCGGAGAGTTTTTGCGGGTTGCTTAAAATATACCAATGATATGTATTTTCTACATCATCTGCTGTAGCAGGTCTTAGAAAACTTTTATCGCCGATAAGTTCGGGCAGGGTGGAGGAGGCTATTTTTTGATCATCCATCTTATTTCCCTCTCAGTTAATAATAGAGAGTTCAGGTACGCTAAAGATATTTATCTATCAGTTGGAATAATATAAGTCAGTGTGGTCGGTTGCAAGATTGAAAACGACCAGGAGGTTGTGTTTGGCAATTGATTCGTTAACTTTGGTTTCATGCAGACCTGCATAGCCATCAAAAACAGAGCAACATAGGTCGTGTAATATATTAAAGAGAGTGACTTAGTCTTTCTGGTTTCGGTAAGACTAAGCATTGCAGTTACTTAAGCGTATTTTGGAATATTAGTGTAAAGTTGAGAATTCCGCTTGAAATACGGCTTGACGCTTGAATTGATTATAAGTATTATGGGAGACTTACTTTGTCGGGCCCTTAGCTCAGTTGGTTAGAGCAGCTGACTCATAATCAGCGGGTCGCAGGTTCAAGTCCTGCAGGGCCCACTTGTTTTGGGAGCCTGTATAAGGTGAAATAGACAGGGCAATTAGCTCAGCTGGTTAGAGCGTTCGGTTCACATCCGAGAGGTCACTGGTTCGAGTCCAGTATTGCCCATAGAAGAGAGCGTATGAAATTGTTACGAAGAAAAATTATTAAGAGGTCGGTCGTTTTCCCTTGCATGGAGTATCGAAAACGGCTACAGGCAGAAAGTCAGAAGCGCAAGTCCCATGGATCAAACCAGACTGCGCTTTTTTTGACTCTGGCAGAATCGGTCGACCCATCTTTGGAGGAATAGAGCATGCACCCGCACCTTGAAAAACTTCTTAAATTGCAGGTGATCGATTACGATCTTGGTGAGTTGGAAAGATCTAAAGATTATCTCCCGGATATGATGGATAATCTTAAGAAGGAAATTACTGAAACCGGTGAAAGACTAACTCTGGTAAAACAAAATCTCGAAGATTCTCAGGTGAAACAGAAGAGTCTTGAGTTGGAAGTTAAAACCAAAGAGGGAGAACTTCAAAAGTATCAGCAGCAGATGATGTCGATCAAGACTAACAAAGAGTATGATGCTCTGGTCTCTGAAATTGACAGCATCAAGGTTGTTGTCTCCAATGGCGAAACAGAACTTCTTGAGCTTATTGAGTCTATCGATTCTATGGAAAAAGAGATTGAAGAACTGACCGAAAAAGATTCTACAATCAGTGAGAACAACACCAAACAGCTTGGTATCCTGCAGGAAAAAATCGACTCAATCGGATCGAAAGTTGATTTGATGGAAGAGTCTCGCAAGACAATCATTTTGGAAATTCCAAAGCCGACCCTTTCAACATACGAACGTGTACGTCGAGGTAAAGGTGGTCGTCCGGTCGTTTCTGTTAAGAAACGTGCCTGTGGTTCCTGTTTCAAGGCATTGACACCTAAGAAAATTCAGGAAATTAAACGAGCAGACAAAATATGCACCTGTGACAATTGTGGTTCACTTCTTTATTGGGATGATGATGTATCGAAATAGCTGATCCTGTGTGACCCGCAGAATTAGCTGGAAGTTCGGGTAGGATAATATGGCAAGAATTCTTGATGACTCAGGGCTGACATTTGATGATGTACTGCTGGTTCCGGCATACTCCGAAGTGTTGCCGGCCGATGTAGATTTGACAACCAGTATTGGTGGTGGGATAGATCTGAATATCCCGATTATTTCTGCCGCGATGGATACAGTCACTGAATCAAAACTTGCAATTGCGCTCGCCCGCCAGGGCGGTATTGGCGTAATTCACAAGAATCTTTCACCCGAACATCAGGCTTCTGAAGTTGACAAAGTAAAACGCTCAGAATCCGGTATGATTGTCGATCCGATTACGCTAACACCGGGGAAAACGCTCGGCGATGCGCTTGATGTGATGAACAAATTTTCTATTTCTGGTATTCCTGTTACCGAAGGAACAAAGCTTGTCGGTATTTTGACCAACCGTGATCTTAGATTCCAGAAAGATGCGACGCTGCTAATCGGTGATGTAATGACCAAAGACAAACTGGTTACGGTCAAGGAAGGTTGCGATCTTGCAACGGCCAAAGAAATTCTACACAAACATCGAATTGAAAAAGTTTTAATCGTTGATGATCAATACAACCTCAAAGGGATGATCACCGTCAAAGATATTATGAAAAAGATAAAATACCCGCTCGCAGCCAAAGATGAGCGCGGAAGATTGCGTGTTGCGGCTGCTATTGGTGCGGGAGGCGATATTGATGAACGATCTGATGCTCTGGTCGAAGCAGGTGTTGATATGCTTTGTGTTGATAGCTCGCATGGTCATAGTGCTGGAGTTATAGAAGCAGTAAAAAAAATTAAGAAAAGACATAGCAACACTCCACTTATGGCAGGTAATATTGCTACTGCCGATGGTGCGAAAGCACTGGCCGATGCCGGTGCCGATGCGGTTAAAATTGGAATTGGACCCGGGTCTATTTGTACCACACGAATAGTGACCGGAGCTGGAATGCCGCAAGTGACGGCGATTATGAACGCCGTTGAAGTATTGCAAAAACTAAATATACCGGCTATTGCCGATGGTGGTGTCAGATATTCTGGCGATATTACAAAGTCATTAGCCTGTGGAGCGAAAGCTGTTATGGTTGGTTCGCTCTTGGCCGGAACCGAAGAATCACCCGGTGAAACGCTCCTTTTTGAAGGGCGTTCATTTAAAGTTTATCGTGGGATGGGTTCTGTCGGGGCTATGAAAGCTGGCAGCTCCGATCGTTATTTTCAGGAGCAGTCAACCGAGAGTTCTAAATTCGTACCTGAGGGTATCGAGGGTAGGGTCCCATATAAAGGGAAACTGCAAGAATTGGTTTATCAGCTTGTTGGCGGTTTAAGAGCCGGAATGGGTTTGTGTGGAACGGCCAATCTTGAAGATTTGGCCCAGAATTCAGAAATGGTCCGAATCTCGCATGCCGGCATACTTGAGTCGCATCCGCATTCGGTACCTATAAGTAAAGAGACTCCAAATTACAGACGTCATTTTTAATTGATGTCAGAGGGTCCAATTAAATTGAGAGTAGTATTTTTGATATATAAACGAAAGCATGCAAGCGTAGGAGAAACAGTCGCGCTCTGTTAATTCAGGGTGAGGAAAGTCCGAGCTCCTAAGAATCAAGGCGCCCGGTAACGCCGGGGCGGAGAGATCCGACGGAAAGTGCCACAGAAACTATACCGCCTGTCTCGTATGGGTAAGGGTGAAAACGTGGTGTAAGAGACCACGGCCAATGGTAGAGATATTGTTGGTGGGTAAACCCCGCCTGGAGCAAGGCCAAATAAGAGAAGAGGAGTGGATTCGCTCCGTTTTTATTCTCGGGTAGGCCGCTTGAGCACTCAGGTAACTGCGTGCCTAGATAAATGACTGTTGTTCTGCTTTATTGCAGAAAACAAAACTCGGCTTATTTCCTGCCTTGTATGCTTCAAAAAAATTGGAGTCTGAAATGAATTGGGCTCAGAAACCTGCAGAAGTGCAGTGGGTGCTGGCACCCGATCCCGATAGATCGCTTGTTGCCTCGTTGGCCGAATCGTGTGAACTGCCTGAGAATATTATAAAAATTCTCGTGTGCAGAAATATCGATACGCACGAGAAAATTATAGAATTTCTCGACCCCAAATTGGACGACCTTAAGGACCCATTCCTTATGGAAGGGATGACCGCCGGTGTCGAACGAACCGCCGAAGCTCTTTTCAATAATGAAAAGATAATGATCTACGGCGATTATGATGTCGATGGCATTACCGCAACAACTCTCCTGTACATGGTGCTAAATAAACTTGGCGCTCAGGTTAGTTTCTTTTTGCCAAATCGATTAACCGCAGGATATGGTCTTTCGGATGAGGCAATCAATGACGCTAAGGCCGATGATGTCTCTTTAATCATTACAGTTGATACAGGAATTACAGCTGTTGCCGAAATCGCTCATGCCAAAACTGTCGGTGTTGATGTTGTTGTAACAGATCATCATGAACAGGGTGAAACCATCCCAGAAGCGACCGCAATTATTAATCCTAAACAGGCTGGATGTAATTATGGCGGTGAGCTCTCCGGAGTTGGTGTTGCGTATAAATTCGCACAGGCGCTCTATCGTCGCCTTTCGCAGGATGAAACCGAACTGTATGAACATCTCGATCTTGTTGCGATGGGTACTTCGGCTGATATCGTACCGTTAGTTGGTGAGAATCGTATCCTCACTAGGCATGGTATCAAGCAGATTTCACGAACTACCAAACCAGGTCTCAAATCACTTGCCTTTGTATCAGGACTTATGGGCAAAGAGATCAGCACCGGGCAGGTTGTATTTGTCTTAGCACCTCGTATCAATGCCCTCGGCAGACTTGGTGATGCTCGCGAAGCGGTCAGATTGCTTGCGACCAAAGATGAAAAACTCGCCTCAGAAATTGCTCGTAAACTCGACTCAGAAAATAAACGACGCAAAGAGATCGACGAAAAAACGTTGAATCAGGCTCTCGAACAGATGCAGGAAATTGTTGATATCGACAACGATAACTCAATCGTGCTCGCCGCCGAAGGTTGGCATCAGGGTGTGATCGGTATTGTTGCATCACGTTTGGTTGAAAAATATCATCTGCCAACTGTTATGATTGCGATCACCGATGGTGTTGGCAAAGGTTCGGCTCGTTCGATTCCTGGTTTCCATCTCTGTGAAGCTCTCAAAGAATGCGAACATCTGCTTCTCCGATATGGTGGCCATAAGTACGCTGCCGGTCTTTCGATAGAGCAGAAAAACATTCCCGAGTTTAGAGAGAAGTTCTGCGAAGTATCTGCCCGGAAACTGACGGAAGAAGATACTCAGCCAAAGTTGCACATTGATGATGAACTCGAACTTACTGTTATCAATGATGATTTCGTTAATTCAATCGAACGCTTTGCACCGTTTGGTCCTCAAAATATGCGTCCGATATTTCTGACTCGCAATTGTGAAATATTGGGTACGCCGTATATCGTGGGGACCAAACATTTGAAAATGAAAATACGCAAAGGTGATGCAGTCTTTGATGTTATCGGATTTGGTTTTGGATCATTCGCCAGCAAGATTTCCGACCGTGGCTGTCTTGTTGATATTGTCCATGCCGTCGAATTCAATAC
>JAUVAR010000124.1 GCA_030591625.1 Candidatus Zixiibacteriota bacterium | reverse complement strand
GCGGTGCAGTTGGGTATTTTGCTTATGATACGATCAGATGGTATGAGGATATTCCGGACAATAATAGCGACATCATAAAATTACCAGAAATGCTTTTTGGATTATATAGTCGTATCGTTGTTTTTGATCATCTGAAACAGGAAATGATTGTTATCGCTAATATCCTTCATGATGATGGTTCCCCCGGCCTGAAAAAGAAATATGATGAAGCAAAGAGAAGTATAAATGATATTGTTGCACGTCTGAAGAAACCGCTTCCGGTTGAACGAACAAAAAAAGAAACATTGCGCACTCCGGTAGTCAAAGCTCACATGACAAAGAGTAACTTTGAACGGATGGTACGAAAAGCACGTAAGTATATCAAAGAGGGTGAGATTTTTCAAGTAGTACTCTCGCAGCGTTGGTCGGTGAAAGCAAAAGAATCGGCGTTGACAGTTTACCGTCGCCTGAGACGGATCAACCCATCACCATATATGTTTTTGCTAAACTTTGGAGATGATTCTATTATTGGTGCCTCACCCGAAATGATGGTTAGAGTTGAAAACGGTGAGGTTGAAACAAGGCCGATTGCCGGGACTCGTCCTCGGGGAAAAAATGAAGCTGAAGATAATCGTCTAATCAAAGAATTGCTCGCGGACGAAAAAGAACTGGCTGAACATACGATGCTTTTGGATCTCGGACGAAATGATATCGGCCGTGTTTCTAAACCTGGGACTGTTGCCCCCAGAGATAAAATGATAATTGAAAAGTATTCGCATGTTATGCATATAGTAAGCTCGGTAGTTGGTAAGTTGCAAAAAGGGATAACACCACTTGAAGGACATTTCGCATGTTTTCCGGCTGGTACAGTTTCTGGTGCTCCCAAGATAAGAGCGATGCAAATTATCGACGAACTTGAAACCGAACGACGTTCGGTCTATGCTGGTTCTATTGCTTATCTCGATTTCTGGGGCAATCTTGATTCATGTATTGCGATACGAACAGTTGTTAAAAATGGTGGACGATATTACGTTCAAGCAGGTGCTGGTATTGTGGCCGACTCAAAACCAGCTCGTGAATTTGAAGAGACCAAAGCTAAAGCCGGTGCACTTATGGAAGCTGTTACAGGGAAACGACAAAAATGATTCTGATGCTCGACAATTACGATTCGTTCACGTACAACATCGTTCAGTATCTCGCTGAGTTAGGGGCGGAACTAAAAGTTATTCGCAATGATGAGAAGAGCGTGGAAGAATTGTTGTCATTACAGCCTGAAGGAATTGTCCTTTCACCCGGACCGGGTCGCCCTGAAAATGCAGGTATCATGAATGATTTGATAATGGCGGCCGCAGGTAAAGTACCGATGCTGGGTGTTTGTCTGGGACATCAGGGAATAGCGCAAGTGTATGGTGGTAAGATCGGTTATGCTCCAACGATTATGCATGGAAAAACATCTGAAATTCATCATGACAACTCAACAATATTCACTGCTATCGAATCACCGTTTGTTGCGACGAGGTATCATTCACTCGTGATCGAACCTAAAACATTGCCGAAACAATTTATTCGCACCGCCTGGACAGATGACAATGTTATTATGGCGATGCAACACCAAGAGTGGCCATTGTACGGTTTGCAGTTTCATCCTGAATCAATTATGACCCCGATGGGCAAGAAGATATTGGGTAAGTTCCTGGAATCGATATAGCATGATAAAAAAGATTATAGCAAAAGTTGTAGATTCAAAACCGCTTGAGCGCGACGAAGCATGTGCCGCGATGAATTTCATTATGGATGGTGATGCAACTCCGGCTCAAATTGCTGCTTTGATGATCGCCTTGAAAATCAAAGGTGAGACAGTTGATGAGATTGCCGGCTTTGTTGAAGCGATGCGTTCTCATATGGTAAAGATAAATCTTAACGACACAAATGCTGTCGATGGTGTTGGCACTGGTGGTGATGGTGCTCATTCATTCAATATATCGACTGCTGCTGCTATTGTTGCCTCGGCTGCTGGTGTCACAGTTGCCAAACATGGGAACAGGTCGGTTAGTTCAAAGTGTGGTTCGGCCGACTTACTTGAGGCGACCGGCGCCAAGATTGATTCCGGTCCTGACAATGTTCAGGATTCCATAAATCAATTAGGATTTGGGTTTATGTTTGCCCCCATATTTCATGCCGCAATGAAACATGCCGTTGCTCCAAGACGTGAACTGGGGCTTCGGACTGCATTTAATATTCTTGGACCGATGACCAATCCAGCTGGTGTTAAGCGACAGGTAACAGGTGTATATTCAGCTGAACTTATGCCGTTGATGGCTGATGTTTTGAAAGCAACAGGTTCCGAACATGTATTGGTGCTTCATTCACGAGATGGACTTGATGAATTCTCTGTTTCTGATTTGACCGATTATATCGAACTGAAAGCTGGCCAGACTAACAGACTCTCTATCGGACCCGAAGAGATTGGACTCAAACTTTGGCCGCATGGTTCCCTTGGTGGGGGAGATGCGTCGGAGAATATCAAAATCCTTCATCGAGTGTTAGAAGGTGAGAAATCGGCTTATCGTGATGCTGTATTGTTTAATGCTGCTGCGATGGTTTATGTTGCAAGCAAAGCTCAATCTATAGCTGACGGTATCACTTTTGTGTCTCAGGCGATAGATTCAGGTGCAGCGAAGGCTAAATTGAAAGCTTGGGTTGACTTCACACACTCCGGGCAGTAACTATCCCCCGATCAACTAACGGGAGATAAGATTGCCACTTCAACGAGCCTTAACATCTATTCGATCAAATTTCAACGACTATGCCAAACATGTACGAATGTTTTCGCGGAACGCTCGATTATATCTGGTCGGTTCTTTTCTGATAGCGACTAATTTTGCAGTTTTTAATCTCCTGTTTAATCTTTATCTGCGTGAGTTTGGTTTTCCCGAAGGGGATGTTGGCCTGCTTCAATCGGCTCGTGCTTTTGGTTCGGCTTTAGTTGCTATTCCGGCAGCATTATTAATCTCTCGGGTCCGACTCAAACCTGTATTGATTATTGCTACAACCTTGTTTGCAATATTCAGCTTTGGCCTGTTAACGACATTGGATTTGAAAATACTGGTATCGTTTGCATCACTGGCCGGAATGTCGTTTGCATTTTATAGAGTAGCTTCCGGGCCGTTTTTTATGCGCAACTCGACCGCAGTAGAACGGACCCATCTTTTTTCATTTTCGTTTGCAATGGTCCTCTTGGCCAGCATGGTTGGCTCATCCGGTTCTGGTAACTTAGTTACTATCATTGGTGATATGACAGGCGATATTGCAGCCGGTTACAAATATACAATGTTCCTTGGGATTATGCTGGGCCTTGTTGCGATGGTACCATTTGCAATGATTCGCGCCGCTAAACCTTCAGCATCAGAGAATAAAATATCAATATCATTCGACCAGTTGAAACGACGTGGCAAGTTCTACTTCAAGATAACAAGCGCAAATCTTTTAATCGGGCTTGGTGCTGGATTGACAATACCGTTTCTGAATATATTTTTCCGAGATCGCTTTAATCTTCCACCCGATCAAATCGGCTGGTATTTCTTTGCTGTTTCCTGTTCGATGTTTTTAGGCACGCTCTCAGGACCACTTTTTACACGGAAATTTGGCCTGATACGTACAATAGTCCTGACTCAGTTTATTTCGATACCGTTCATGTTCATTCTTGCAAACAGTATGTATCTTCCTTTGGTTGTTGTTGCATTTGTGCTCAGGGGTGGGTTTATGAATCTTGGCGTACCGATCAGCACTAATTTTGGAATGGTAATGTCCGAAAAGAAGGAGCAAGGATTTGTTAACGCTCTGCTTATGGTTTCATGGACATCGGGTCAGGCAATCTCGGCATCAATAGGTGGAGAAGTGATCGAAGCATACGGATATACAGTCTCTATTAATATGAGTGTTGTGTTATATATTATCTCAGCGGTTATTTATTATTGGTTTTTCCGAGACTCAGAAAAGAGAAACAGTGACCAACCTGGTTGGCATATTCCGGCCAGAGGTGAACTATGATGAATATATTAGATAAAATTGCAGCCAATAAACGGCTTGAAGTCGAAGAGTTGAAAGTGCTGCTGCCAGAGAAACAACTACGCAATAAGATCAGCAATGAAAGTGACCATAGATTCCTAAAGGCTATTGAACGATCTGATAAGATAAATATTATAGCCGAGATAAAAAAAGGCTCACCGTCTAAGGGAATCATCTCAGAAGATTTTGATCCGGCTGCTTTAGCAACCGCCTATAACAATGGAGGTGCGTCGGTCTTGTCTGTATTGACCGAACGAATGTATTTCTTTGGTGACACAGCAAATATGAAAATTGCATCAGATGCATCAGGATTGCCGATCCTGTGCAAAGACTTCATAATTGACAGTTATCAATTGTATCATGCTAGAGCGCATGGAGCCGATGCAGTTCTTCTGATTGTCAGACTTTTAGAAGAGACAAAATTGCTTGATCTGTTCAACAAAGCAACGGAGACAGGGCTTGATTGTCTCGTCGAAGTGCACAATGAAGCAGAGCTTGAAACAGCGTTAAAAATCAACGCTCCAATTATAGGTGTGAACAATCGTAATCTTGATACATTCGAAGTCAATCTCGATACATCCGAGCGACTCGCTAAAATGATTCCTGAAAAGATTGTTAAAGTAGCTGAATCGGGTATATTTGTTCCTAAAGATATAAGCAGACTGAAAGCAAGCGGGTATTTTACTTTCCTTATAGGTGAGGCACTTGTTCGTTCTGACAATCCGGCTGAACTGATTAAATCGTTGAGGGAAGCATAGTGAAGTATCGGATCAAAATCTGTGGTATAACACGTACTTCTGATGTGAAATTGGTTTCGACTTTGGGTGCAGATATGATCGGTATGATATTCTATCGCCGATCCCCAAGATTTGTTTCTATTCCGAGTGCGAAAGAGATTTCCAAAGTATCATCTCCAATAATCCAGAAAGTCGGTGTTTTCGTAAACGAAGAGAATGACCGTATTCTTGAGATAGCGCATAAAGTCGGGCTCGATTGGGTTCAGCTTCATGGCAATGAATCAGCCAGCGATATAAATTATATTAAGAAGCATCATCTTAAAGTTATCAAAGCGTTTAAGATAGCCTCGAAATCTGACTGGAATATTGTTTTAAAATGTAGGGCTGATCTTGTTCTGGTTGATAATATGAAGGCTGATTCTCAGGGTGGAACTGGTGAGAGTTTTGACTGGGCAATCAGGCCAAAGCAAAAGATATCAAATCTTGTATTGGCAGGCGGGCTTTCGGCCGACAACCTCTCAGAAGGAATAAAGCTATTCAAACCGGCTATGGTTGACTTAAACTCTGGTGTGGAAAGCTCACCTGGTATTAAATCCGCAAAGAAGCTAAAAGAGATATTCAGATTATGCAGGCGACTACAATTTGACCGCTAAGAAACATAAAATACCGGATAAGCACGGAAGGTTTGGTCCTTACGGTGGACGGTACGTTCCTGAGACAGTTATTTACGCTCTCGACGAACTAAAACGTGAGTATCGTACTATCAAGAACGACAAGGCGTTCAGGAGTGAACTTAAAGCGTTGTTTGCAGATTACATTGGTCGCCCCAGCCCGCTATATTTCGCCGAACGACTAACCGAGTATCTAAAAGGTCCCCAAATATATTTCAAGCGTGAAGACCTTAATCATACTGGTGCCCACAAAATCAACAATACTGTTGGCCAAATACTCTTAGCCCGTAGGATGGGAAAAGAGAGGATCATAGCCGAAACTGGAGCAGGTCAGCATGGTCTGGCAACTGCAACTGTCTGTGCTCGGTTTGGAGTTGAATGTATCATTTATATGGGGGAAGAGGATATCGCCCGTCAGGCTCCCAATGTCAAAAAGATGAAACTGCTTGGGGCTGAAGTAAGACCTGTATCATCTGGCTCTAAAACGCTCAAAGATGCAACCTCTGAGGCACTTCGCGACTGGGTAACTAATGTACGTGATACGTTCTATATTATAGGCTCAGTTGTTGGGCCGGACCCGTATCCGATGATAGTCAGGGATTTCCAGTCGGTGATCGGCAAAGAGACAAAAGCGCAATCGAAGAGAATACTTGGTGCATCGCCCGATGCGATTATCGCCTGTGTTGGTGGAGGCTCAAATGCGATTGGTATTTTCCATCAATTTTTAAACGACAAGAAAGTAAAGCTGATTGGAGTCGAAGCGGCAGGACTTGGTCTTCGCTCGGGCAAACATGCCGCGACTCTTTCCAAAGGAAAACCGGGTGTACTTCATGGTTCGTTTAGTTATTTGATCTATGACCATGATGGACAGATAATTTTACCGCACTCAATTTCAGCCGGACTTGATTATCCCGGAATCGGCCCTGAACATTCATGGTTGTATGACACCGGACGAGTAAAATACGGTTCTACTACCGACAAAGAAGCGATGCGAGCTTTCAAACTTGTTTCTCGTCTGGAAGGAATTATTCCGGCGATGGAAACCTCGCACGCATTGGGTTGGCTGATTAAGAATAGCAAAGATTTTAAGAAGTCTGCCAATATAGTTGTTTGTCTTTCCGGACGGGGTGACAAAGATATGCCTATCCTCGAAGAATACGGGGAGTTGTAACGATGTCCCGAATCAAAACGTATTTGGCAAAAAGTGACAGGAAGCTGCTGATCCCATTTTTTACTGCCGGATATCCTGACCTTGCAACAACAGAGAAATTTGTGCTAATGGCCGAAGAATCCGGGGCCGACTTTGTAGAACTGGGGATGCCGTTCTCTGATCCGCTCGCCGATGGCCCACTTATTCAGCATTCATCTTTTGAAGCTCTCAAAAAGGGCTGTAATCTAAAAGATATTCTGACGCTTGTTACGAAAATTCGCAGGAAGAGCCAGATTCCAATTATACTAATGGGTTATTTCAACCCGTTACATGCTTACGGATTGGCTAAATTCTTAAAGGATGCTTCTATTGCAGGTGTCGATGGGCTGATAATTCCTGATCTTCCGGTTGAAGAAGGTGAAGAGTACCGCAAATTAGCGAATGAGAATAAGCTTTCGACGATATTTCTTGTCTCGCCAACTTCTGCTCAGACCAGAATAAAATTGATCGACCGAGCATGTTCTGATTTTGTTTATGCCGTTTCTGTTACAGGAGTTACCGGCGAAGGCAAGAAATTCTCATCTGCGACAGATAGATATCTCAGTGGTTTGAAGAAAAGCTTGAGAAAGCCGTTTGTAGTAGGCTTTGGAATCGGCTCTCCGGAAGCGGCCCAACGTGTTACAAAATATGCCGATGGAGTTGTAATCGGGTCGGCTCTTG
>JAUVAR010000281.1 GCA_030591625.1 Candidatus Zixiibacteriota bacterium | reverse complement strand
ATAGCCAACTCTGCACGCTGGTACTCCAGACGGGCCAAAAGGTACTCCGAATGAAGAGCTGCACCTTTATCGATTCTATTGCTAATCGTTGAAACAATGTCATTCGCAAGTTCAACAGATACCCTTGAAAGATTAAAGTTCTCTTGAGCATGAACCAAATGATAGTAGCGTTCTCGAGTTTCAACATATAGATCGAAAGTAGCAACTCTTGACTCAAAGTCGATTACTTCATACTCAGATTGAGCAACTTTAACACGAGCAGAACGTTTCCCGAATAGCTCTATTTCTCGAGAAAGCGAAACAGTCACCTCGGATTCACTTACAACAGGTCCACTCAAATTTATCTCTTCGATTTCCAAACCGAGTTCAGGATTAGGACGAATACCCGCCTGCTCAATCATAGCAAGCCCTGCTTTGCGAGACAAAACGAGTGATAGCAGGATTGGATTATTAGTAGCTACCATATTCCAGACTGCTGGCAGCATTAATGCAGAATCCTTCAGAATAACGGGTGTATAGCTATCAAATGGTGCTTTCCACCGTTCAGCACCTACAGCCAACCCAGTAAACATGAATACAAAAAATAGTATCAATGTTATCGTTTTATTCAATTGTCCTCTCATTCAAAATACTCCAAATAATTTGTCATATTAAATCAGATAGCCCTACCTATGGGCATCCAAAAAAGTAAGATCAGTCTTGGTCAGAAGATGAAAGGATCAACAGAGAAGAACAGAATATGTAATAGCGTCCGAAAAGAGAACCATGTTTGGTTCATTAGAATCGAGACTTATTTTAGAATGGAGATTTGACTTTATTCCCAGAACAGATTGCGACGTCGTCTCTGAGAATGCAAAAAGTACCTTTGAAGGTTTGTCTGAGAATTTTATTCGCTGCAATAATTGCGGTGTATCTATGGTAAAATCAGAGCAGTCAACACAATCATGATCATGGTTATCATCTTCTACAGCTATCGTAGGCGTCGTAATGTCGGCACTACAACAGTGCTTGAGATGTGCTGTTTCAACTTTGACATCCCCTCTGAACCCGACACAAAGGACCCCGTAAGAACTACTGGTATAGAGGCTTAAGCCAAGCAACAGAATGAAAGTTGTGACAATATGTTTTTTGGTCAATTCCATATTTAATTATTATACGGAAAAGATGGAGATTGTCAAGTTTAGTGATTATATGAGAATTTCAGAAAGAATTGGTATTTTGTCTTATAGTAACAGCTCTCACGTTTTGACAACCGAGACAGGATTTGTATCAAGAGCATTTCGGACAGCTCGGGCAAGTCTAACACGTGTAAACGGTTTTTGTACGAATGTTGTTGCACCCATCTCCCGTGCAGCCTGAACTCGTTCACTATGAGCATAACCAGATACGATAATCACTTTTAGTTGTGGATTCAACTCCAAAGCTTTCATAAAAGTATCAGTTCCATCGATACCTCCAGGCATTATCATATCAAGCACAAGCAAATCAGGACTGTATTCTTTTATAAACGCCAGCGCTTTCTCTCCACTGTCAACAGCAGTTGCATCATAATTAAGCCCAGCTAATAATTTAGTTGTAACTTCTCTGAGCATTGCATCATCATCAACTATCAGTATCTTCTCAGTCCCGCCAACAGTTTCTTCGAGCTGTCGCTCTTCTATAGCTTCACGACTGATTGGAACATAAATATAGAACGTTGTGCCTTCACCAACTGTGCTTTCAAGATCGATATAGCCGTCATGATCTTTTATCACAGCATCAACAATGCTTAATCCCAGACCTGAACCTCGTTGCTTGTCGGCCTGTTTTGTAGAAAAGAATGGGTCAAAAACTGAATGCACTATATCATGCGGAATACCGAAGCCATTGTCAGATATCGTCAACTTGACATACTCACCCGCAGGTATTTGCCCAAACTGGTTTTTTACTATGTTGTCCAGATAATAGTTTTCTGTCCTAATCTTGACTTTCCCGTCATCAGCAATAGCATCATATCTATAAAAGTACCCGGTGATACGAGCACACTTGTACCACCGGGATTAGGGATCATGCGCTAGCGCTTGACCCGAAATCTACTTCCCTTCCCCTTGATGGGAAGTAGGTTTCACAATTTTGGTGTCAATAATTGTACTGAATTACGGAGTACAATAATTGAGCTTGCTATTATAGATTGCAACTGCTGTGCCAACAGTTTGCCCGAATGCCTTACTCGTTATTTATTGCAACACTTCATGTTACAAGAATCGCCCAACCTTTTAATTATTGGTCGGGTTAATATCGCCCATAAGTCAGTAATCATGCGTGACAATTTAACCCGTTTAATGCGATATTAGAAAAGCTATTATTTTGCTTAATTGACATTTTGATTGCGATTACGCATTTTGAGTATAGTTCCACTAATTGTAATTTTTGAAATCTGATTTAAAAGAAAATGCACTAAAATAATGAACTCTGTCAGAGTCAATCGAATTCATAGTTTGCTGCTTCTCATAGTGATTGTTTCATATTTTGTTACTTCATCGGTAAGTGGGACAGATGTAAAAATACTCGAAATCAACTCAAGCCCCAATCTCTCATATTTACCCTATGAGCTTCATTCCATTATGTTCAGAGACAACCTGAGTACTGCCCGACCGATTAATGGACAATTTCAAGTAGCAAGGGCATATCGGCCAGGTCAAGCTGATGGACTTATAATCGATGGCAAGATTTTCCCTTCAAAAGATAAATGGCAACAAAGATTTACGGTTACCTCATATCCCGACTTGACTGTCATTGCAGAAAAACCTTTAGACTTCACAATATTCGATTATGCCCTCTATAACCATACAGGAAATGATTCTATAACTATTGTGGCAATCGGTTTGAGATCAAACGAGATTATAGCATACAAAGGGCCAATGAGTAACTCTATCTCAGAAGATCAATCGATTATTATTTTTACATTACCTGATATTACAGATGATGATTTTATCCCTTCCGAACGAGTAATGGGAAATCTAACAATAATTCCAGAATTTGGTGTAGATAATAAACCAAAAGTTATAATAAGATTATCACTCATCCCAGAATTTAGACGCATGATTTGCATCGATCTTGAAAGCTTTAAGGTTGAATGGGAAAGATCAATTGTAAGTTCGGTTAATTCACCAAGAATTTTTACTGTAGAAGAAGATTATGGCACAGGTATCGCTTTTTCAGCCAGGAATCCCGACAACGGAGTTCACGACTCGAACTTTAGTGATGACATAGGATATTTCTTTGTTTTAAATGGAGAGACAGGAGAAATTGTACGTAGTCGCATTACAATCACAGACTGGCTTCAAGCAACATTAGCATACAGCATTAGTGGTTCTAACAGGATATATTTATCACATTCTGAAGCTTTCTTTTCTGAAGCCAATGACAGTTCTTCAACAAATCAGATTCAATATTTATCTGTAATTGATCCAAGCACTAATATTTTAGAAAGTATAACTGTACCCTCCAGAGCAATAGGTCACATGTTAATTCCATATGGACCTCAAAATTCACCACATCTTATAGTTCGTAGACATGAAAAAATAATAAGTATTTATGACAGCACTTTGAAATTGATTGCACATTGTCCCCAAACAGACATAGGTCATTACATTACACGAATTAAAATCTTGGGAGAACCAGATTCGGTATATATTTTCTCGGACGGTCTTTATGACATCGAATTTAGAAAACTTCTACACTTCCCATTTAATTCTAGT
>JAUVAR010000284.1 GCA_030591625.1 Candidatus Zixiibacteriota bacterium | reverse complement strand
GGTATAAACAGACTCTATTAGGAAGAGAACGTATCTGCCTTTTCCTGGTGGCGGTCATATTTCTTTGGCTCGCATCAGGGCTGGTTAAACTCCAGATTTTTCAGCATGATGAACTTTTGGAACAGTCGGAGAATAACCGAATAAGGGTTGTTCCGCTGGTGCCAAGACGTGGAATTGTGTATGACCGCAATGGTCGTGTGCTTATTGACAATCGTCCTTCTTATACTGTCTCGGTTGTTCCTGCTGAGGAAGTTAAGGGTGTCACAGTACCAAATCTGGCCTCGCTTCTAAATCTTGATACTTTGACTATCAGGAAACGAATACGCAAGAATCTTGTCAGTAAATTCCAACCGTCGGCTGTAAAGAAAGATATCTCGTTTGAAGTTGTAGCTGTTTTGGAAGAACAAGCAGATAGATTCCCCGGTGTGATTTATCAGATGGAACGAGTCAGGTTGTATCCTGATTCTCTTGGAGCTGAATCTTTTACCGGTTACGTAGGAGAGGTTTCAAAGGCCGATCTTGAAAAAGAACGAGACAAAGAATTACGGCTTGGAAGTGTGATCGGCAAGAAAGGACTTGAGAAGAAATACGACTACCTGCTGCGCGGTGTCGAAGGGACTGCTTACTGGGAAATCTATGCTTCGGGTCAAATATTGGGACCGTACGAAGGCAGGCGTTGGATGAGTGCGACACCGGGTGTTGATATAACTCTAACGATTGATATTGATATTCAAAAGGCGGCAGTTGAGGCGATTAGTGATAAAAATGCCGGTGCTGTAGTTGCGATCGATCCAAGAACTGGTGAGATATTGGCAATGACATCTTTCCCCGGATATGATGCCAATATTTTTTCGTCGGTTATTCCGGATTCTTTATGGCAGGTGATAAGCAATGATTCGGCTAAACCACTTCTTAACAGACCTCTGACCGGGAGATACCCACCCGGGTCACCTCTGAAGTTAGTGACAATAGGTGCAGGATTAGAAGAAGGAATTATTACTGCCCAAACTAAGTATGAACCATGTTTGGGGGGGAAGCAGTTTGGTAATCGATTTTTCCGCTGTTGGAAGCCGGCAGGTCATGGGTCTGTTGTTGCCGTTGGTGCGATAGAGGAATCGTGTGATGTTTATTTGTATCAGCTGGGTCGTAAAATTGGGGTTGATCTGCTCAGTGAATATCTTGGGAAGTGTGGAGTTGGAACTCCAACCGGAGTCGATCTTCCGAATGAAGCTGCAGGGCTTAACCCTGACTCAGAATATTATAATGAACGATATGGCAAAGGCAAATGGAGTTGGGCCCTGGTTTTGAATAATGCAATTGGCCAGGGAGAAATATTGGCTACACCTCTTCAATTGGCTCAGATGTATTGTGGCTTTGCCAATAAAGGCATAGTCTTTCGACCGCATATTGTCAAGAAAGAGGTTCGTTCGGATGGTAAAGTGATGTCAATATCGCCCGTTGTATCATTCCGACTACCATTCTCACAGAAGACTTTGGACATCCTCTACGAAGGAATTAGAATGGTTGTTGAGGGTGAGAATGGTACAGCAAAGAGGCTCAAAAACTCTGACTACAGCATTGGTGGGAAAACTGGCACATCACAAAACCCACACGGAGATAATCATGCACTCTTTGTTGGGGTGGCACCACTTGAGAATCCTGAAATTGTAGTTTGTGCTATTGTTGAAAATGCCGGTCATGGATCAGAAGTTGCAGCACCTGTTGTTGGAAAAGTAATCAAGGCATACATGGACAAGAAAATGCGTGAGCCCTTGGTCGTGACAGGTGAAGAGGGCACAGACTGATGCTTAAATATCGTGAGCTCGACTGGAAACTTATCTGTACTGTTCTGGCCCTTTGTCTGATCGGTATTATGCTTATAATGTCGGCACAATATCATGTAGATTCCGAAGGTGAACGGACATATTTCAAACGTCAATTGGTCTGGCTTTTATTATCATTAGTTCTTTTTGCGATAATCATTCATTTACCGTTCAGGCTTTTTGATGCTACTGCCTATCTCACTTATGCGATATCGATAATATTATTGTTGCTGGTTCTTTTTGTTGGACGCTCTGGGGGTGGTCCGGCAAGATGGTTTAATTTTGGTATGATTAATCTCGCCCCTTCGGATGTTGCAAAGCTCGCAATTGTTTTGGCACTGTCACGGTTCCTTGCCTATTCCAAATTACAGGCAACATCAAAACGACGACTTGGAATTTCGGCATTACTTGCTATTGTCCCGGTCATGTTGATTCTCAAGCAGCCCGATCTTGGTACTTCTTTAGTCTTTCCGGTTATACTTTTAATTATGTGGTTCTGGTCGGGACTTTCACACTGGTACCTGCTATTAATTCTCTCACCGATCGTATCACTCATTGCGGCGTTTCATCCCATTTCATGGGCGATCTATCTTGTATTGTTGCTGATTTTCTTATTTATCGTGCGACCGGGAGTACCGTTTGGGATAGTCTCGATGGTGGCCAATCTCGCCTCGGGGATTGTTATGCCGATTGCTTGGGGACGTTTAGCAACTTATCAACAGATGCGAATCTTGACATTTATAGATCCGGGTCGTGACCCGCGAGGGGCTGGATATCAAATTATTCAATCGAAAATTTCTGTTGGATCGGGTGGGTTATTCGGTAAAGGATTTTTAGGTGGTTCACAAACCAGACTCGATTTCCTACCTGAACGTCATACTGATTTTATTTTCTCTGTGTTGGGAGAAGAGTTTGGGCTGGTTGGTTCGTTATTAGTTTTGTTATTGTTCAGTTATCTTTTCTATAGAGCTATCAGAATTGCGGTGAAGTGTCGGTCGAGGTTTGCATCGCTCGTAGTGATGGGTGCAACGAGTATAATCCTATTTCAGTTTATTGTAAATGTTGGTATGACCTTAGGATTCATGCCTGTAACCGGACTTGCTTTGCCATTTCTAAGTTATGGTGGTACCTCGCTTATGCTTTCCTGGGGGTTGGTTGGTTTGATTGTTTCGGCCGGTTATCGTTGGCAGGATTATTAAATTATCATGTTTACGGTGGGACACAGGGCCAAATTCGGCAAACTCTTATCTGTTTTAATTCTTGTAATACTCATCTGGACTGAGGTTGGTTGTGAGAAACCGTCAGATGTCGATATCAATGCATTGCTTGTCAGATCAGTTGGCGGTCAGGTTGCTATTGAGCGGATTGAGCGATTGAAAAGTATTCAGATGAGCGGTGACTTTTCTCTCAATGGAACGAAAGGCAGATTCAGAACTATCTATCTGGCGCCAGACAAACTTTTGTTGGAGGCAGAATTCCCAGCCTTCAAACTGATTCAGGCGTACGATGGTCAGGTTGCATGGCAGGTTGGGCTAAACGGTCTTGCAACTGAAATGACCGGCTACGAAAAAGATGAAATCCTCAAAGCTCTCTATATGCAGTCATATTCCTATCTGCCTGGCAAGTCAAATATGGGGGCACGAAGTTTGTTGGATGTTGTTCTAAAAGAGGATCGCAAATTAAACAGAATTGTTTTGATACCACCTGTCGGTGATACGATTATGATCGACATTGATGATTCAACAGGATTAATTGTCGAACAGGAATCATCGGTGGATGGAATGAAAGTTCGTACCATTTACGAAAATTTTCATACTGTTGAAGGAGTAATGGTACCTTTTGATACTCGTTCTCTCATAGAAGCGGCTGATACTGAGATGGAATACCATGTTGATATGATTG
>JAUVAR010000074.1 GCA_030591625.1 Candidatus Zixiibacteriota bacterium | reverse complement strand
GCGTACTTTCCAATGGCTGTACTTGTAAAAAATAAAGATGGTGAAAAGTCGGTGCCGTTGTCATCACTTAAGGTAGGCGACCGGCTTATGATCCGTAATGGTGAACTGATCCCGGCCGATAGCATTCTCTTTTCACCTTCGGCAAAAATTGATTACAGCTTTGTAACCGGAGAGTCGGAACCGGTTGAAGTTGTAACAGGGGATTTACTTCGGGCCGGGGGACGAGTTAGTGGACGTGGGGTTGAATGTGAAATGACTGCCGGTGTCTCGCAAAGTTATCTTACTTCGTTATGGTCGGATGATCTCTTCAAAGAAGAAAATAAAAAAACTATCGGACAATTAGCAGACAGAGTAGGGAAGTACTTCACGTTGGCAATCATTGTAGTTGCAGTTGCTGCCGCTCTTTATTGGGCTGGTTCAGGATTATACAAATCGTTGGATGTCATGGCCGCGGTTTTGATTGTTGCCTGTCCCTGTGCGTTGGCTTTGGCCGCTCCTTTTACGTTTGGGTCAGCTATGCGCATTCTCAATCGCGGTGGATTGTATGTAAAGGATACTGAAGTAATAGAAACTCTCGCTCATGCTGGTTCAGTTATATTTGATAAAACCGGCACTCTCTCGGTTCCATCTTCCGGGAGGCTGACTTTCCATGGAACGAAGCTTTCCGACAAACAGAAAGAGATGGTACACTCTGCGGCTCTTCAATCGACCCATCCAGTTGCACAGGGAATCGCTAACTATTTCGAATCCTCTGATCGTTTGCCTATCGAATCTTTTGAAGAGATTGAAGGAGCTGGGTTTATTGCATTTACCAAAGGTGAGGAGATTCTGGTTGGATCTGGCAGGTGGATTAGTACGAGGCTACCCGATTCGAATTTAGATCAATCTGAACCGGGGACTTATGTTGCGATAGATAACAAACTGATTGGTCGCTTTGAAGCTGAGCCTGAGTACCGAAAAGGGCTCCACCAGACAATTGACCGTTTGCGACAAGAATACAATCTCTTTATGCTCTCTGGTGACAGCGATAAGGAGCGAGAAAAGATTGCCAATATTTTTGGGAATGAGAGCGAAATGCACTTTTCTCAAACCCCTGAAAAGAAGATGCAATTTATCGCCAATCTTTCAAATGAAAATTCAACAACTGTAATGATTGGTGATGGCCTAAATGATGCCGGTGCACTTAAGAGAGCAGATGTAGGAATTGCAGTTGCAGAAAATAGCTCTTCATTTTCACCTGCATCCGATGCAATTTTAGATGCGGCAAATTTTAGTCTCTTACCGGAACTCTTTTCCTTCTGCAGGCGTTCAGTCAGAGTAGTCAAGATCGCCTATGGAATATCGATTGCGTATAACCTGGTCGGTTTGACTTTTGCCGTAACCGGAAACCTGTCACCTTTGGTTGCGGCGATATTGATGCCGGCTAGTTCGGTCACAGTTGTTTTGATTACTACGATAGCGACACGCTGGATTGCTCACAGGAGAGGACTCTAAAATCATGTCAGCTATATTTGTTTTAATAGGTGCCTCTCTTATTGTTGCGCTTGGATTTCTATTTGCTTTCTTATGGGCAGCACGGAAAGGACAATTTGATGATACCGATACGCCGTCGATGCGAATCCTGCACGAAGACCGCAAGATGGCTGAGAACGGATCAGATAAGGATGAATAACGGGGAGAATAGAGGATGAGAATTTGGACAGAATAAAGTACGACAATAGAATTGTAAGAGATTTTGCAATGGCAACCTCAATTTGGGGTGTTGTTGGAATGCTTGTTGGTTTGTTGGCAGCACTACAGTTAGTCGATCCGATGTTCAACCTGAATGCACCACACAGCACTTTCAGTCATATTCGACCGTTGCATACGAACGCAGTAATCTTTGCATTTGTTGGTAATGCAATTTTTATGGGCGTTTACTATTCGCTCCAACGTCTTTGCAAAGCACGTATATTCTCAAACCTGCTCAGTCGTTTGCATTTCTGGGGATGGCAGTTAATAATTGTATCAGCTGTTGCTACTTTGCCACTCGGTCTTACAACAAGTAAAGAATATGCTGAGCTTGAGTGGCCGATAGATATTATGATCGCAATCGTCTGGATAATTTTTGGACTGAATATGTTCGCAACGATTATGAAACGTCGTGAAAAACATATGTATGTTGCAATCTGGTTTTATATCGGCACCTGGGTAACGGTTACTCTTTTGCATATTGTCAATTCTGTTGAGCTTCCAATAGCCTTTATGAAAAGCTACCCTGTCTATGCCGGCGTACAGGATGCGCTCGTACAATGGTGGTATGGTCACAATGCGGTGGCGTTCTTTTTGACAACTCCATTTCTCGGACTGATGTATTACTTCTTGCCTAAAGCTGCAAATCGTCCGGTTTTTTCTTATCGTCTTTCAATCATTCACTTTTGGTCTTTGATCTTTCTCTATATCTGGGCTGGTCCACATCATTTGCTCTATACTTCACTTCCTGATTGGGCGCAATCTCTTGGCGTTGTTTTCTCAATCATGTTGCTTGCTCCCTCGTGGGGGGGCATGCTCAACGGGCTTCTCACGCTAAGAGGAGCATGGGACCGAGTACGTGATGATCATGTATTGAAATTTATGGTTGTGGCGGTGACTGCATACGGTATGGCAACATTTGAAGGACCGATGCTTTCTATAAAATCGGTCAATGCGATTGCTCATTATACTGACTGGATTATCGCGCATGTGCATGTTGGTGCGCTCGGTTGGAACGGCTTTCTTACTTTTGGAATCCTCTACTGGATAATTCCACGAATCTATAATACAAAAATTTGGTCAAGCCGTCTCGCCGGATATCATTTCTGGATCGGCTTCCTCGGTATTTTGGTTTATACACTGCCGATGTATTTCTCGGGTATTACTCAGAGTCTTATGTGGAAAGAGTTCACACCCGAAGGATACTTGCTCTATCCGAATTTCCTTGAGACGACATTACAAATTATCCCGATGCATATCATTCGTGCGGTTGGTGGCGGAATGTACCTGACCGGCGCAATAATGATGTTGTATAATCTTCTAAAGACAATGAAGCAGGGAAGTCTTATCGCGGATGAAGAAGTTTCTGTCTCACCTATGATGCCTGAGGAAAGTTCAAAAGACAAGAGCCATCCCGGTTGGGGACATCGCTGGTTGGAAGGCCGTCCTGCTCAGTTTACAGCTTTGACATTGATCGCAGTTACGATAGGTGGTGTTATTGAGTTTGTACCTACGTTCTTAATTAAATCAAATATTCCAACAATTGAATCGGTCAAACCTTACTCAGCTCTCGAACTGGCAGGGCGAGATGTTTATATCGAAGAAGGCTGCAATAACTGTCATACCCAAATGATACGCCCGTTCCGGTCAGAGACCGAACGATACGGGGAATATTCCAAGGCTGGTGAATTTGTTTATGACCATCCCCATCTTTGGGGATCCAAACGAACCGGACCTGACCTGCACCGGATAGGAGGAAAGTATCCCGATGCATGGCACTACGCACATTTCCTTGATCCGAACTCTATGTCGCCGGGTTCAATTATGCCATCATATCATTGGCTGGCGCGCAAGAAATTTGATATAGAACTCGTGCCAAAAATGATTGGTGCGATGCGAACACTGGGGGTACCGTATCCTGATGGGTATGAAGAACGTTCGATAAGACATTATCGCAAACAGGCTAATGCATTTATTTTAGAATTGAAGAATTCAAACATCGATGCAGATGCGGAAAGCAAAATGATTGCATTGATTGCCTACATGCAACGACTTGGAAAAGATATCAAAGGCCAGGCGACTGACCTTTCCGAAACTACCGAGGAGGAACAATAATGTTTAAGATACTTCTCGAACAAGCATCCGAAATAGAACTTTTGTCTATCGTATCGCTATTATTGTTCTTTGTCAGTTTTTCATTCATATTGATTCGTACTATTAGAATGGATGCCGGGACAGCTGAGCAAATTTCTCGACTGCCGCTTGACGATAACAACATGGCCGATGAAATCGAGGAGGGCAACGATGAGTGAACATGACGATAAGTTGCTCTCACATGACTATGACGGCATCAAAGAGCTTGATAACAATCTCCCGCGTTGGTGGGTTGGATTGTTCTGGGTTACTGTCGTGTGGGGTGTTTTATATTTTGTTTATTATCATGGTCTGAATATTGGACCAGACTCTGCTACAGAATATTTGATGGAAATTGATCCGAACTATCAACCACCTTTGCGCAACCATCTGTTGTTTGGAATTGTTAAAACATATCGTTCGCCATATAGTCCCGAGAGAACCGACAAAACACCATTCTCTGCAACATTAGGTGAGCCAACCGAAGCGTATGTCGAGGAGACACGCGAGGGGGACACCCTTTCTTATACCCTGCTTACTGAGCCGGAAGCGATTAGTTCTGGTCTGGAAGTATATATAAAGAATTGTGTACAATGTCATGGTGCTTCGGGTGAGGGTGGCATTGGTCCTAACCTGACCGATCAATATTGGCTGCATGGGGCAGAGACAGTCGATGTCGTTAAGTCGATCAAATATGGTTATCCCGCCAAGGGAATGATTGCATGGCGTACGTTCTTAAGTTCTGAAAAGTTGATTGAAGTAGCAAGCTACATACAGACTCTGCGGGGTACAAATCCATCTGGCGGCAAAGGCCCACAGGGGGACTTAGTCGAAGACTAAATCAAAGGTATGCACACCAACGCACCGGACAGCGAAAATTTTCGCGATCAGATTGCGACCGCCGACAAATTTGGTCGTCGCATCTGGGTCTATCCTATAAAACCAAAAGGTGATTTGTATCGCTGGCGCACAATTGTCAGTTGGTTTCTTCTCGCTTTACTTTTTTCCGGGCCATTCATTAAAATTGGTGGTTACCCAATCCTTCAGCTTAATATTATTGAACGGCAGTTCTATCTGTTCGGTCTGGTATTTTGGCCACAGGACTTGCATCTATTTGTTCTTGCCACTATTACAATGGCAGTCTTTGTAGTTCTTTTCACAGCTGTTTTTGGAAGACTCTTTTGTGGCTGGGTCTGCCCGCAGACAATTTTTCTCGAAATGGTATTTCGTAAGATTGAACGACTTCTCGAAGGTGATGGTCCCAAACAAAAAGCATTTGACCGTCGTGCAATGAGCGCGAACAAGTTTTTTCGCAAGACACTCAAACATACTATATTTCTTGCAATTTCATTTTTGATCGGAAATACTTTTCTCGCCTATATTATCGGCTCAGATCAACTCCTCTCTATAATAACCGATCCTCCTGCACAGCATCTTACGGGATTGTCGGCAATGATTATCTTCACTCTTATTTTCTATTGGATCTTCGCATTTTTCCGTGAGCAAGTATGCACACTTGTATGTCCTTATGGACGACTGCAATCTGTTCTTTTGGATAACAACTCAATAGTTGTAGCCTATGATTACAATAGAGGTGAAACACGCGGTCCACTTGAACGGGGAGGAACATTCGATGAACGAGGTGATTGTATCGACTGTGCCGCCTGTATTAAAGTTTGTCCAACCGGAATTGATATAAGAAACGGAACACAGTTGGAATGCATTAATTGTACTGCCTGTATCGATGCATGTAACCGTGTGATGAAAAAGATGAGTCTCCCCTCGGGGCTGATAAGATATTCATCGGAGAACAGACTCTCCAATAAAAGCAAAAAATTAATTACCGGAAGAGTTGTTATCTATTCCGCCGTACTTTCAATACTATTGGTAATTGTGACAACTTTGATGGCAAGCAGGTCATCTGTAGAAACTACTATTCTTCGTACACCCGGACAGTTGTATGTTCAAACCGATGAAGGTATTGTACGAAATCTTTATTCCATGAAAATTGTCAACAAATCCTACGATCAGTTACCAATTCAGTTATCGTTGAAACATCCAGAAGGCTCTATCAGTATTGTAGGTCCTAAAATAGTTGTTCCCCCCGGAGGAATGGCGGAAGCGGCTTTCTTTGTTGATATAGATGCAAGTAAACTGTTTGTTACAAGTTCTCCGATTGAAATAGAAATATCAACAAACGGTGAACTGCTTGAAACTATCCGCACATCATTCAACGGACCTTCCGGTTCTACAAATACAAGAGACGAAAAGTGAACGAAAATAAAAAACAATCAGGGTGGGGAAAAGGCTTATTTATTCTTTATGGAAGCTTCGCGATTTTTATTCTATTTCTCGTATTTTATGTTTCGTTCAATGAAATAAACCTTGTTGAACCTGATTACTATCGTGCGCAGCTTGGGTATCAAGACAAAATAGAGAAAAAAGAAAATTGTGCATCGTTGACCACCCAGCCATCCTTAGTTTATAAGTCTGACAATAAAATAATTGAACTTACTTTTCCTTCTGAGATACAAAACCAAATGCTTGATGGAATTATCAGATTTATGAGACCTTCCGATTACAGACTTGACTTTAAGGTTAACCTTTCGATAGATTCAACCGGATCACAACTTATCGATCTCGCATCGCTGCTGGATGGTTTTTGGCGAATTGAAATTGAATGGCAGTCAGACAACGATAAGTTTCTGTTTGAAAGTACGGTGAACAAAAGGTAAGTAATGTTTTCTGTTGATTTTGTTGCTGCATTCTTAATTGGTTTTGTAGGCTCATTGCACTGTGTCGGTATGTGCGGACCGATCGTAATCGCTTTACCGTCAGGCAATAGAAGCAGAATACAATTTCTCTTTTCAAGATTGATTTATAATTTAGGGCGCATTTTAACATATGCCTTTCTTGGCATACTTGTCGGATTTATTGGACAAACTATTAATGTAGGTGCGTACCAACAAACACTTTCTATAATCTGTGGCGCGCTGCTCATAGCATTTGCAATCTTTCCAAAAATACTAAAACAGCTCCCATTGGCAGGATCACTATCAAACAAACTGACCGGACATTTGAAAAAACTGTGGGGTAAATTTTTCGGTCAAAGTTCAAATAGCTCGCTCTTTGTCATTGGCCTGCTAAATGGTTTTCTACCGTGTGGGCTTGTGTACGTTGCTCTTACGGGAGCAAGCCTGACCGGTGAGCCTTCGGCTGCGGCACTCTTTATGCTTTTATTTGGACTTGGAACAGTACCAATTATGCTCGCTACTTCAATATTGGGCCGTTTAGCAGGTGTAGGATTGAAACGCAGGATGAGTATGGTACTTCCTGTAATGACTGTTCTACTTGGAGTGCTGCTCATTTTGCGAGGTCTTTCACTTGGCATTCCTTATATCAGTCCAAAGATATCAGATACTGACGGGAAAGAAACAATACAATGTTGTCCCGTCGATAGCACTAAGTCTCTTAATCTTGATTCAATCGGGACTGATTAGTAATCCTCATCGTGTAGATTGCCTATTAATTCGTTTGCAACAGATTCCACCTGTTGTCGTACTGTAATCTTTACTATATTGACTCCAACTTTTCAGACAGAGATGATTGAGGAATAAAATTGAATTCAATAAAATCAATATTAGTAATTGCTCTATTATTAGCAACTACATCAAATATAACTGACGCCAGCGAACGAGACAGAAAACAGATGCAGGCAACCAGAATTGTTGATGGTAGTCTCAAAATCGATGGTCGTCTTGATGACCAGAATTGGAAACAAGCGGAATTCGTTACCGACTTCAAGCAGAAAGAGCCGGTCGAAAATGGTGTGCCATCGGATAAGACAGAAGTCGCAATACTTTATGACAATGAATTTCTCTACGTAGGTGCACGACTATTTTCAGATCATGCCAATGAGCTTAGACAATTTTTGAACAAAAGAGATACTCAAGCTCCGACCGAACAGTTTATCGTTACGCTTGATACCTATTTTGACCGACGCACTTCTTATGGTTTTGGAGTCTCTGTCCCCGGTGTCAGATTTGAACGATATCATTCAACCGATGCAGAACATCCACGAGATTTTTCGTTTAATCCGGTTTGGGAAGCACGAACTGTAACCGATGATTCGGGATGGACTGTTGAGATGGCGATACCATTTTCACAATTACGGTTTCATGATATTGAAAAACAGACCTGGGGTATAAATTTCAATAGATGGATACCACGTGTTTTTGAAGATGTTTTTTGGGTTGTTGTTCCGAGAGATGAATCTGGATGGGCATCACACTTTGGTAATCTGACAGGCATTGAGAATATAAAACCATCTCGCCGTCTGGAACTTCTACCTTATGTGGCAACCGAAGGAAGTTCGACAGACAACTTTGACGAAGGTGATCCATTCAATGACCGTTACTCTGGCAATGTTCGAGTTGGCGGTGATCTGAAGATGGGACTCGGACCAAATCTTACTCTCGAAGCAACATTCAATCCAGATTTTGGCCAGGTGGAAGCTGACGCAGCTCAGGTTAATCTTTCTCAATACGAAACATTCTTCCCAGAGAAAAGACCATTCTTTACAGAGGGAAGTCAGTTATTTCAAGTTAATGGTCCAAATTTTTTCTATTCCCGTCGCATTGGAGCATCCCCGCATGTATATCTTGATGGAGAATTTACGGATCAACCATCAAATACAAGTATCATCGGAGCAGCTAAACTTACTGGACGACTCAATCAGAAAACCTCAATAGGATTCTTAACTGCTATTACATCTCGTGAATATGGTCATATATTTAGTTCTAACGTTACTACAAAGCATGAAGTTGAACCACTCGCATCATACAATGTTTTCCGGCTCCAGCGCGAACTTGGTAATAACGGATCGACAGCCGGACTTATTCTAACCGGTGCTATGCGAAATTTCGATAAGGGTTCTAACATAGCAGCCGTGCTGAACAAGCGTGCTTTCTCCGGTGGTTTTGACTGGAACTGGCGTTTTGCCGGTGGAGCCTACGAATTTACCGGACTGGCCGGATTCTCACATGTAGAGGGAAGCGCCGGTAAAATAAGTGACTTGCAAAATTCATCTGCTCGGTATTTCAACCGTCCCGATGCTGACCATGTGGAATTTGATGAAACACGAATATCGCTTACAGGATACACAGGAACTCTTCGTTTTCAAAAACGAGAAGGGAAGCATTGGCTTTATTTTGCTGGTGTATCGACTGAATCTCCAGAATTTGAATTGAATGATCTTGGCATACTGTATGGTGGTGATGATATCGATTCATGGGCAGGCCTTGTATATCGCGAAACTACCCCAAGCAGTTGGTATAGAAACTGGCGAGTCGAACTTGAAACTTACCGCTCCTGGAATTATGGTAGTACTTGGACCGGGCAAAACATTGAACTTGATGGTAGTATCATGTGGAAAAACCTATGGAACTCAAGCTTTGATATTTCTCATGATTTTGCCGCTATGAGTGACAGCCGCACACGTGGTGGTCCACTTATGGCGACGGAAGATGTTTGGGAAATTGGTGCTAGTACTAACAGTAGTTTCCAGGAAAAATTTTCGTATGGCCTTAATGCGACTTACGCCTGGGATGATCTCGATGGATGGTTCTATTCTGTGCGTGGCAATATGACTTTACGGGCAGGAGACAAAATAGAGTTTAGTTTTTTCCCGCAATTTCAACAACTTGATCTTCCAAGACAATTTGTAACTACTATTTATGAGGGTGGACCAACTTCAACATTTGGTAATCGATACGTTTTCGCAAATATAGAACAGACTGAAATTCGGGCACAGGTCAGACTTAATTATTTCTTCACACCCGATCTTTCACTCGAAATTTATGCGGAACCGTTTGTATCATCGGGACAATACACTAATTATGGCGAACTGGCTGCTGCCGGGACCAATGACTTGAGAGTTTATGGCACTGATGGTACAACGATAATAGATTCTACTCAGATTAAAGCGCACTTCATTACAGATGGAGCGGACAGTTTCGAATTACTTTACGATGATTTTTCCAATCTCTCATTCCGGTCGAGCATTGTACTCAGATATGAATTCTTACCTGGTAGCACAGCTTATTTGGTTTGGCAGCGAAATCTCGAGGACAGCTTCGGATACAACCGTTATAGCGTTCGCCCGGGTGACCTATTTAATACATTCTCCGGTGATGGTACCGATTTCCTCGCATTTAAGATCAGCTACTGGATCCCTATCTCCTGAGAAAAGTAAATATTCTCGCCAAACTATAGTT
>JAUVAR010000311.1 GCA_030591625.1 Candidatus Zixiibacteriota bacterium | reverse complement strand
GTTCAACTAATGCAAGCATTCTATTATGCTTGAACTCAGAACAGAATCTTTGATATCCGTTCCAGCCATAAGATTCTAATAATTTAGTATCTGACAACAGCTTTGAAACTGCTAAGCTTATTTGTTCTGGTTGTTTTGGCTCAACCAACAGACCTGTTTTACCATCTTCGACAACCTCAGGTATGCCTCCTACTCGCGAGGCAACGATTGGCAAAGAATAACGCATCGCTTCGACAAGTACTATTCCGAACGGCTCATTGACCGACGGATGAACCATCAAGTCTGAGCCATGAAGTTCAAGTTCGAAATCATCAAGCAGCCCGGCAAAAATGAATTTATCGGTTAATGAAGCTGCTGCAATTTGTTTTCTTAAATCAACTTCAAGTGGACCATCGCCAAGCAAAACATAGTGCAATGTCGGAAACTGACGTGTTAACAATTTGGCTGCCTCAATAAGATAGCAGTGCCCCTTCTGTTCCACAAAACGACCCGACGTAATCGCAACAAGTGAGTTCTTTTCAATCCCGTACTTCGCCCGAAGATCAATCCTCGCCTGTTCGCGATCGGACATCTCTCCAAGATCTTCCAGTCCTATATGAATCGCTCGGATGCGATCAGCCTCGATATAACCGTGCGATGCTATTTGATCCTTGAGTGATTGCGACGGTGTAATCACGCCATCGATAAGCCGAGGTGTAAGCTTACTGTGCACCAGTCCCTTGCCGGTAATATCTAGCCCGGCACTCCAAATAACTTTTGTGCAGCCATTTAGCTTTGCCGCTAATCCGCCAAGCCTGATATCTTTGTTAAAATTAGTGACAACAAGTTCGATATCGTTTTCCTGCAGATACTTTTTCAATTGAGTAATAGTGAACGGATTGAAATCTCCTGAGATAGAGAGCTCAAAGATAGTCGCATTCGGTGCAACAATTTTCGACCGACGCAAGAACTCAGATCCTTCACGACCCGCTAAATGCACATTATGCTCTTTGGCTGCCAGACCCTTCGCAACAATTGCAATCCAATGCTCCATGCCGCCAAACACATCGGTCGGGATCGAATCGAGAAACAGCAGATTCATCAGGCACCCTCGAATTGCATGTCGTAGAGCCGCTTGTAAAGCCCGCCGTTCTTCATAAGTACATCATGTGTGCCATACTCGACGATACGACCCTGTTCAAGGACAAATATCCGGTTGGCATTCTTGATCGTTGAAAGACGATGCGCAATGACGAGCGTTGTTCGGTTGTGAATTAGCCTGTCAATCGCCTGTTGTACCAGCTTCTCGGATTCAGTGTCAAGAGCCGAAGTCGCCTCATCAAATATTAATATATGCGGGTTCTTGAGCAACGCCCGGGCTATAGCCATGCGTTGACGTTGCCCCCCGGAGAGCATCGCCCCACGATTGCCAACTACCGTATCGTAGCCATCACGAAATTGCATAATAAAGTCATGAGCGTTAGCCATCGTAGCGGCAGACTTAATCGATTCAATCGATACTTCGCTCATTCCATAGGCGATGTTACTCCTGATCGTATCATTAAACAGTTGTGTCTCCTGCGTGACGATACCCATCATTCCTCGCAACGAATTCAATTCGATCTCTTTGATATCAACGCCATCAATTTTAATTGTTCCTTTGCGCGGATCATAGAACCTCGGCAGCAGGTCGAACATCGTTGATTTACCGGAACCTGATGGACCCACCAGAGCGACAATTTCACCCTTCGCAATCTCGAAAGATATCTCTTCCAACACAGGCTCATCATCTTTGTAACGGAAAGAAACATTCTCGTAAACAATAGCCTTTTCAAACGAATCCACTTTGATTGCATTTGGACTGTTCTTTATTTTCTCATCCGTATCGATAACACCGAATATTCGCTCTGCGGCAGCCATCCCCTCCTGTAATTTAACATGAATCTGGGTGAGTGATTTTACCGGTTTGATAAGCGAGAACATGGCGAGAATGAACGTCATGAAATCACCAACATCAAGTTCACCGGTGCCATCAATTACCTGCGAGCCGGCATAGTAAACAATCACCGCACCCGCCCCGATGGCGAGAGTGTCATTGATAGGTGATCCAAGATGCCTTATGCGGGTCATTCGAAGCAAATCTTTGAAGTAACGATAAGTCGATTTGACGAATTTACCAGTCTCGAATTCTTCCATTGAAAACGCTTTGATTACCCGCATATTGCTGACCGCTTCTTCAAGGATCGCGTTGACATCAGCCATTCGCTCCTGCGAACGTGTAGAATATTTGCGTAGTTTCTTTCCAATAAGATAAATAAATCCGAACACAACCGGCAAAACAATCATCGCAAGCAACGTCAGCTTCCATGAGAGAATAATCAAGAATGCAGAAAAGAGAAAAACCTGAATAGTATCAACAACGAGGCGGTTAAACCCAAGATCAATCGATTCATTGAGCACAACTACATCGTTGGTAACTCGTGATATAATCTGACCGGTGCGACGTTTATGGAAATAGTCGAGCGATAGTCGTTGATACTTCCGGAAGAGGTCGTCACGCAACTGTCGCATGACCGATTGTTGCACATACGCCATCAGGAAGCCCTGTATATAATAGAAAATATTCTTGAGAATGACGACACCCAGAATCATCCAGCAAAATCTTAACAACGTATCCTTGCGTGAATCTGTCTCGGCAAAATCACTAACTAAACTTTTGAGATAATCTCGCAAAGATTCAACCGAACTGCGCACCCCATCAGATACATCGCCGGCATCAGAACCTGCCTCGGGAATCAACACCTGCTCGGTAACAGAATCGATAACAGGCATCGACTCGACCCCAAAAAGGTTGACTAAGAGCGGACCGATCATCCAGATCATCGCGGCTGCGAAAGTGGCGTGAAGGGCGGCAGATACAGATGCGGTAACAAGTTGTTTCCACAACGGTTTTAGAAGCGAAAAACTACGTTTATATAAATTCAATCATAGGCTCCGTGTTTGGTACAATTTGTAAAGATTGCCAATTTGGAGCCCAATGTCAACCGGAGTGATTACCCCCCTAAAACGCCTCTATCCTGCGACTATCTCGAGGGAATTCAAAGATGAATTTCTCACGCGGGACTTTTTTACCCCGTTTGTGTTCGCGCCGGTTAGCCTTCAGACTGAATTTATGACCATCATCGAAATTAAGCTTTTTGAGCATAAAGCGATCATTCTGCCGGTCATATTCAAGCGTCAAACTCCAGTCGCACCCCTTCTTGGTAATCGTGTATTTCGGCTTATTGACATTCCCCTTTTTCTTGCCATTGCCATTATTTTTGTCACTACCATGTTTCTTTATTTTCAGCGTACCACG
>JAUVAR010000061.1 GCA_030591625.1 Candidatus Zixiibacteriota bacterium | reverse complement strand
CGGACGTGAAATTCGTGTTATCGTTGAACAGGGAACCCTCGATGATCTCGCCAGCTCTGTATTAGCATCTGATATCGCAAACAGAATTGAAGGTGAAATGCAGTATCCGGGTCAGATCAAGGTTACCGTTATTCGTGAGACCCGTTCAACTGAATATGCCAGATAGGTTAATATTTACTGCAACTCACTTTGGTATGTAGTAATATAAAGATAGTATTATTTTATTTTTACCGCTTGTCGATTCGGACGGGAGTTGACTTGCGGGTTATTGTTTTCCCGTCTTAGAAAGAATGGTTGATGAAACCGTTTACAGTAATGTTTGTCGCAGACATTTGTGGCAAACCGGGGCGTCAGGCTGTTGCACACCTGCTAAAGCCATTGCGCGAAAAGTATGAAGTTGATTATGTCATAGCTAATATTGAAAATTCTGCAGGAGGTTTCGGCATCACACCCGAAATGTCCCAAAAGTTTTTCACTTATGGCGTTAATGTCCAAACCTCAGGTAATCATATTTGGGATCGAGTACAGATTCTCGATTACATCGGAACCACGCCACGTCTTTTGCGACCGGCTAATTTTCCGTCAGGTGTGCCGGGGAGTGGACTCTACGTAGATACGATTGGTGATTTCAAAATCGCCACCATCAATCTTATGGGTCGTGTCTATATGGCCAATACCGACTGTCCTTTCAAAAAGGCAGATGCGATTCTTGATCGCATCGGTGATGTACATGCCGTCTTTGTCGATTTTCATGCCGAAGCAACTTCAGAGAAGCAGGCGATGGCGTATTATCTCGACGGAAAAGTATCGGCAGTTGTTGGAACTCACACTCATGTGCCAACAGCCGACGAAAAAGTCAGCACCCGCGGTACAGCGTATATAACCGATGCCGGCATGACCGGACCGCACAAATCTATTATTGGGATGGATATAGGTCCTTCGGTCGGACGATTCCTGACTGCAATGCCAAAAAGATTTTCTACTGCTTCAGAAGATGTCAAAATCATGGGAGTCATTGTTAAGATCAATCGCGAAGATGGCTCTGCAATATCAATAGAAAGATATTCGGAAGATTTTAACTTAGCCGATTTCCAATCGGGTAGTATAGGCATTGAAGAGGATTAACGGATAGGATCTATGTCAGCAGAACTTATTGAAGGAAAACCGGTCGCAAAAGCGATCCGCAAAGAGCTAAAGCCAAGAATTACAGCCCTCAAAGAACGGGGCATTACGCCCGGGCTTGCCGCTGTATTGGTTGGTGATGATCCTGCGTCGACAACTTATGTCGGCAGCAAAGAAAGAGCCTGCGAAAGATTAAAACTCTATTCGGAAATCATTACTAAACCAGCTTCAACAACCGAAGAAGAACTGCTTGAAATTGTCCGCTCTCTCAATAAGAATGATAAAATTCATGGCATCCTCGTACAATCACCATTGCCCGACCATATCAATGAACTCTCGGTGACATTAGCAATTGATCCGGCTAAAGATGTCGATGGGTTCCATCCGCACAATGTCGGACTGATGCTAATCGGTGAGCAATCACTTCTGCCATGCACTCCACACGGTATTTTAAAACTACTTGAGTTTTACAACGTTGAAACGTCGGGACGTGAAGTTGTTGTGGTTGGTCGATCAAACATTGTTGGCAAACCGATAGCAGCTTTGCTGGTTCAAAAAAGCAGCCCCGGAAATGCAACAGTCACAATAGCACATTCAAGATCAAACAATCTCGAATCGATTTGTCGTCGTGCCGATATCCTGATTGCCGCCGTTGGTCGCCCTCTGATGATTACAGCCGAGATGGTCAAACCTGGAGCTGTAGTAATCGATGTAGGGATCAACAGAATTGATGACCCCAGGGTTGAAAAAGGTTATCGCATTGTTGGCGATGTCGATTTTGATAATGTCTCGAAAGTTAGTTCCAAAATTACTCCTGTCCCGGGTGGGGTAGGAGTGATGACAATAGCAATGCTAATGCAAAATACAGTATTGGCAGCAGAACAAGTATGTTCTGATAAGCGTCCTGAATAATTTCAGGTTTGCACAAGTTTACTTTTTTTACTTCTGACTGTCGTGTCATCAAATTTAATTTTTATGATGCGCCGGTCGCAACCAAAAGCAATATTGAAGCATGAATTTCGGCCTCTCTACATATCGTTGCAAGCGATTACTCCTGCTATTGATTCTGATAGTTTCTCCACTATCTATTTTGAGTGCTGCTCCGGCTGATATCATTCTGACAATCTCTCCCGATCAAGTCATTGGACAGCCTCTTATCGGCAATGCTCAAATTGTTCTGCTCGATGGCACCGGAACTATAATCAGTAATTTTGATATCGCCTCAAATCCGATTACGCTCATTTCCGACACAGGAAGTTTGACTCCGCTTATAGTCGATGATTCATCGCTGTTTGTTAATGGGATTATCGACCTGTCTGCTCTTGCCGTAATCTACACCGGACCTTCAGGTGCTGTAAGAGTTAAAGCAAAACTTGGTGCCGTTGAATCTTCGGATGTTATCCTGACATATAACGGACTCGACATCAAAAGTGTAACGACTTCCGAGGGGCAGGCTTTCAGTGATATTTATTCTGATTTATTAACTGATATTCTGGTTGAAGTACAAAGTGGGGGTGATATCGCATCTGTTGGCAACCCTCAATTCAGAGTGCATTTTCAGTCGGGTGGTGGATCATTATCAAGAAATATTACTCCGATCCCTGCGCCAGGACGTGACACCCTTTCGGTTGAACTTCCTAACCATAATCTACCCGCCGGAGCGAATGCGCTCATCCTCGAAGTATCTTCAAGTTATGACGTAGGTGGTAATATATATGTCACAGCAGATACTTCTATAATCGCGATCAATGTACTTGTCCCGCAGATGTTACAATTTGTTGATGGTTCTATGACACCTGATTCGATCTATGCCGGTTCATCTTTCGATCTAAGTTTTGTTTGTTTGGCTCCTGGTGCAATTTCACCTATTGATAGCAGCTCGGTTAAAATTAGACTCTATACCGATACAATTCTTGATCCTGTTGCGTTGTTATTCGATGGTTCGCCTGCAACTATTACTCCAATTGGAGGGAATGAGATTCAATCAATTGTCTCATTGAACATAGATACTGCCATTTCATCCGGCTGGTATCATGTCAGGCTCGATCATTCAATCGCTTCGTCCGGTCAAATTTATGTAAATGATACTCGCTTCCCCGATTCAATCTATCTGATAGCTCCATCCCCTATCTCGTACGTAGCAGCTTCCTTTTCTCCCGATACTGTAAATGCCGGCGATGCAATACAATTTGCCTTTGAAATAGAACTTGCCGCAGGCCCTTCACCGGAGATTATTTTATCATCCCCTGAAATTTCTGTTACTTCAGATAACTTTGCAGCGACAGCACCTCTGACTGTTGCCTCCGGAACAATTGTTTCAGGCGTAAACAGATTTCTTTCGGACCCATTGTTGATTCCATCCTCGCAGGTCGGAAAATCTCTTACTGTTGATCTCTCTATACCATATCGAGTAACTGGTTCGGGCAATTACACTATTTTCACTTCAGACTTAAATGGAACAACATTCTTTGCCCAAGACCCGCCTCATATTAAAATTGTTAGCTTGGTAGTTGATGCGCCCAATATCTTTGCAGTAAACACTAATCAAAATTTCAGGATGTTGTGTCGGGTTGCTAATTTATCTACGGAGGTAACAGGTCCTGTTTATCTCGGACTTTCGAGTGATGGGCAATCTCTGTTTAATCCGGATGTGACAATTGCAAGTATCCTCTCGGGAGATACTGCGTCGGTCTATTTTGATGTTGTTGCTTCGTCAAGTGCGAGTGCAAGTGATGTTTTTCAAGTTAATATTGATTCAGGTTCAGTTGTTGAAGAGACACCGCTTGATAATGTAGCAGCACTTCAGATAACAACTCCTGCATCATTGACATTTTCTCGTCAACCTTCAAGCGATACAATCATCGTTGAAACCGGCGAAAATATTACTTTGACTTACGAAGTCGATAACTCAGGGGGGGCTTTAGTCTCTCAGGCTGTGTTTAGTCTAAGTGGTGGTTCAGCCTTTGGGATAGCAGACCCCGTGGTAGATAGTATTGCGTCGGGGACTCCATACTCAATAGATTTGATAGCACCCGAAGTTGACTCTGAAACGACGATGATTTTCACAATCACTCGTCAGCCGGTAGATATAAATGATACCTCAGAAGCAACATTAACACCATCAACCTTCTCAATCACAATCCTTACACGTTCAGTTGTCGCCGGATTGTTCGTGTCCGCAAGTCCGGCCGCCAGTTCATTGATTTTGCCGGGTGCTAAAAATGATTTAATTAATGTCACGTTCAGTTATGGCGGTTCAACATTAGGTCATGATATTTCAATCGATTCATTGTACTTCCACATGGTTGATCGTTCAATGCTTCCACTGCCTGCTTCCGAGTTCTTTGTCTCCGGCACTGCGACGATGATAGATAGTGATGATATCTACTTGCAGTCGGGCAAGTATCCTGGCGTTCTTTGGTTTGAGTTCGATCAACTCATTCTCTCTGAGTCAAATAGTGAGAGGACTCTCTTGCTTTCTGCAAAAGCCCAGGCAACCAACACAAGACCGTTTGGAATGGAGCTGGCCACACATGTAATTTACGCTTCTATTGCGTCGGGTCCACAGGCTGGAACGCCTGTCGATGTAACTGCGGAAAGCGGTGCTCCGTACGCAATAAATCACTTCTTTACTCCGGTGTCAGCTCTTTCGTTAAAAGGATCGTTTGTCATACGCGACAATCCATTTGATCCCACTCAGGGACCTGCCGAGATGCAGTTCTTTCTTTCAGAACCGAGCCCTGTATCATTTAGAATTCTTACTCTAACAGGACAGGAAGTCTATAGCCGAGATTTTACGAATGGCGATCTTGTTGTTGGTTCACTTAATACAGTAAATTGGGATGGTCGTAACGAAAATGGTGACATTGTACTTGATGGAGTTTATATCGCCTGGATTAGGGTAGAGGACTCAGGGGAAGAGCAAATTATAAAAATAGCGGTGGTGAAATGATGAGTCGTTTTGCTGCATCTTTCTTATTAGTCCTCCTATTCGTTCCTCTTGCTTTCGCCAGTGATGCCGGTCTAGGTTCGCCTATGTCCGACGGCAATAGTGCCAGGTCACTCGCGATGGGTGGAGGCACAACAGCTCTTGTGGCCGATGCTTCATCAATCTTTTTTAATCCCTCTGGTTTAGCCTTTATGGATTACCAGCAAGCATCGTTTATGCACGCATCCTATTTTGAAGGAACTACCTATAGCTACGGTGCGTGGGCTTTTCCCATGAGTGCCAGAAGTGGTATTGGAATTAGTTTCCAAAGACTTGGAACCTCCGATATTATTCGAAGGTCAGACTATCTCGACATGGGAACATTTGACTATTCAACTTCACAGTTCACCCTTTCGGCAGCAAAAAGAATCATTGATCGCATTGCAGTGGGAGCTTCATTCAAATTTGTTAATCAATCTATGGATCGGGAATCTGTGTATGGTTTTGGTGGTGATATTGGAATACGTATTATGCTTTCCAATCACTTTACACTTGGATTCATAGCACGTGACATTATGCCTGCAGAACTTGAAATTGGCAACTCTGCAGAGAAATATGCAAAGAGCTATGTTGGTGGTGCAGCTCTAAATGATCTGAAAATTTCAGAAGCTGTATATGGGACACTTTCGCTTGATGTAGAAAAAGTGAGGGGACGAAAGGTTCATGTGCGAGGTGGATGTGAACTCTCCATAGATGAAAAAATATCTCTGCGTGGAGGCTACGATAGAGATGCATTTACTGTCGGTGCCGGATTCTCTCCGGGGAGAATTAAAATCGACTATGCCTATAAATTGATGGAATATGTTCGCAATACTCATTTCATCTCACTTACTTTTAATATTGGTGAATCGATTACAGCTCGCGAGGCACGTCAGACCGCATCGGTCCCCATTTCTATACCTCTCTCGGATAGAGAGAAGGAAATTTTACGTCTGAAGGAAGTTGCCAATCATCATTTCCACCACTTCCAACTTGATTCTGCCTTAGTCTATTTCAGGAAATTATTGGCAATTGATCCGAACGATGAAGAGGCTGAAATAACAATCACCGCAATTCATGATGCGCAACGGGTACAAACAGAACAACAGGATTTGATCAGCAAAGCAGAAGATGAACGTCGTGGATATCTGCAAAGTTTCTACGCTCGTTCCGAGCTGTTTTTTGCACAGAAAAATTATGCCGCAGCCTTAGACTATGTGCAACTCGTTCTTGATGCTGAGCCATATAACGTTGCAGCATTCGATTTAAAAAAAGAAATATCAGAATCGATCCAAAGTGATATTGATTCATGTATGCTGATAGCTGTATCGTTACAACGTCAAGGCAAATTGGTCAGAGCAGTAGAAACATATAGTCATGTTTTAGAACTTGATTCTACTAATGTACCGGCAAGGGACGAACGTGAACGTGTCATGAATAATCTCGATCTCTCAGGTCAGGTAAGTCTTGGCGTGGCCTTCTTTGGACGGGGCCGTTACGAACGGGCCAGACTGGTGCTTCAGCGAGTGCTGGCGGTGCGCCCCGATGAAGCTGTTGCACTTGAGTATCTAAGCAAAATTGATGAGGCTCTTTCAAGAGAATCAACCGATGCTCCCTCGCTTGAAGATATCCAGGCAAACAGCGTTGTATGGAGATACTATACGGATGGTTTGAGATTTATGCGCGATCTTCAATATGAAAAAGCAATTGAGTCATGGACCAAGGTGCTCAAAGTATTCCCCGAAAATCGTAACACACTTGATAATATTGAACAGGCTCGTCTGAGATTACAATCAGACCCGCAATAAATAGTTCAGATAATGCGATTGAACCAATTTTTGAAATGTAATTCAGTAAAATGTTTCGACGACCAATAAAAGAGATCAACGCCGAGTTCCCGGCCGAAGAGAGTTATCTCGACTCAATCCAACAAATCGTTCGAGAAGCATGCGCCACTTCCGGTATGCGTCGAAAACATATCAGTGCTGTCCTTCTCGCAATCGAGGAAGGTGCTACGAATATTATTCGTCATGCCTATCTCTATGAAAAGGGAACGATCAGGATACGAATTGTAATTTACAGTAAGACAATTCTCTTTTCACTTTTCGATACGGGGCGTTCGTTCACTCCCGATTCATCGGGAAAACTCGACCTGAATAAACTTGTCGAAACAGGACGACGTGGTGGGCTGGGTTTCTATATGGTTCAGAAAATTATGGATTCAGTCGAGTATATCTCATCGGCTGGGTTTAACGAACTGAGGATGTCCCGAAGGATTCAGTCAGATCCAAGAAAAGGTCCCGGATTCCTACGGAGAATGTTTTCACTGCGTGTGAAATTCTCGTTCTGGACACTCTTCATTGTTTCTATAATTGTGATTGCCGTTAACTATTATGAAAATAATGTGACGGTAAAACAGTTGTATGATCATCTTGATGAAACAGCTTCTGCGTTGACCAGTACTATTGCAGAACAAACAGCAGGATTTATCATCAACCGTCGCAGCGATGTAGAATTTGATCAACTTACGTACAGCTTCAGCCGATCAAATCCGTTTATCAGCCTGATTGTTATGACCGACACAGAAAACAATGTACTGGCTCACTCGTTGGATGAAACTCAAATAAGGAAACCCTACGTACCACCATTTCCTGTCCCTTCAGGTCCTCCGGGAACTGTAAGAGCTATATCATCTGCAGATAAAAACCTGCGCTATCTAATGATGCCGATATCACAGGGGACTCGTAAGCTCGGAACAGTACATGTACTTTTCACTACTGACCTGATTGATAAACATCTTGAAGACGCAAGAATCAGATCAATTGCATTAACTACAGCCCTGCTTTTGGTCGGCATCATCGGAATATTCTTACTGACGAGTTATTTTGTAACACCAATTGTGAACATCACAAGAAGAGTCAGAAAATTCTCATCGGGTGAAATGGAGGGAGAACTTCCATTAGATGGAGCCGAAGAATTCCTGGAAATCTCAAGAGCTCTAAACGAAATGACAACCAGACTTAGTAATGACCGTCAAAATCTAATTGAAAAAGAGAGATTGTCCAAAGAGATTGAAGTAGCTTCACAGATTCAAAAAACATTACTACCAAACAAACTTCCACATCCAGGCAATCTTGAAGTGGAGGCATTCTATCGGGCTGCCTCTATGGTAGGAGGTGATCTCTACGATATGTTTGAAGTCTCCGAGGGGCGCTATTGTATGGTTGTTGCAGATGTTTCAGGAAAAGGTGTGCCTGCCTCTTTAGTTATGTCGATGCTAAGAACTGTCATTCAAATTCATGCCTGTAATTCTGAAACAGCTCGTGAGACACTTCTGAAAGTAAATGACTACCTTATAGATAATATCCCACCGGGAATGTTTATCACTTTACTGTTAGCTATTTTGGATGTTGCAACTGACAAGGTCAAACTTGTCTCCGCCGGCCATAATCCGCTCCTTCATTATCATAATGGCACAGGTCAGTTCTCTGAAATAAATCCGCCCGGTATGCCGCTTGGAGTTCCTGTTACTCTTGATCGTACTTTCGAAGAGTCAGTGCAGGAGATCGAATTGGAACTTGAACCGGGTGATCTGATTCTTCTGTACACCGATGGTATAACCGAGGCTACCAATCATGATGGAGAGCAGTTTGGAGTCAAAAGATTAAAGGCTCTGATTCATGACCATCTGCAATCGAGTACCGAAAGGAAAATCGCAGAATTGTCACGGATTATAATAGAAGAGGTCGATGGGCACGCCGGGTTTGGTCGACAGGATGATGATATTACCTTCCTCATGGTCAGAACTGCTATAGAAACCGAAAGCAATGACTCAAAAGTGGAAGAGTCACCCTCGATTTCTGTTCAGATTGTCGATGAAGACAAACCTACCGAGACAGAATAATATTTTAGTTGATATTGAGTTCAATTTTCTAAAAATTAGAATTATGAATAGTTTATGGAGAACTAATGGCTGACAATATCAAAGTATCACTATCTGAAAATAAACTTGCCGAGGGTATTTCTGAGGTTAGAGTTGATGGTGTCATAGATACTCTTACTGCCGGTGACTTAGCCGAAGTGATGGAATCGCTGATACACAGAGAGAGATACCGCATAGTAATCGATCTTGCCGGAGTCGATTATATCTCGTCAGCAGGCTGGGGTATTATTATTTCGCACATCAAGGAAGTGCGCTCACAGGAAGGTGATATCAAGCTTGCCAATATGGTACCTGATGTTTATGAGATTTTTGAATTGCTTGAATTTGATAATGTCCTCAAAGTTTTTGGTTCTGTCAGTGATGCCGCATCTGATTTTAATGGCTCGAATCCGGTAAAAAAAAAAGATTAACTGAAATAGTTTCAACCAAAGTTGAGAATATTCCATCCGGAAACCAGCCTGACGCTCATAATATCTTATCTGATACAGACTTAAGTGCTACAGACGACCTTGAAGTTGTAATCTGTCGTCTTGTAAGACAGGACCCATTTTCATCAATTTCTGAGTTACAACGTGATATTTCGTCGCGCCGAGGAGCCGAAACCCCATCTCGCTTCAAAATTTGGAAAATTCTGCGCCAAAAAGGGCTTCTGCGCAGGCGTTCCCGTTTTCGTTATGCATGGGGGCGGTCCTGACCGCAGGGTTGACAGAATCTGCCAATTTGTTATATTACAACAACCTATAGGTTGAGGTATATTATATAGATGGGTATTGAATTCCAATCGGTGCTGATTGGTTTGCTAATTATTGCAGTAGTTGCTCTGTCAATAATTCTTTTTGTTAGAATTAGGAGCGATAAACGAAAACTTGCTTCAATCAGACAACTCGACCACACCCAATTTTGCGAACTTCTTAGTACCAATTCGCTGGATGGTTCAATTCAAAATGTTGCCGGTAAAGTCTCAGACTTACTAATAACGACATGCGGTTGCGAATCTATTATATTTGTTCGTAAGCGACGGGGACTGTTTGAGTTGAATTACTATCACAATGTTAAAGGATTCAATCGGTCTGATTTTAAGTTCCTCTATTCGAGAGACTTGGCTATTGCATTATGTGTTGATTTCCATCCAAGAAAAATCGAAGAACTCAATGGCCTTTTGCCGGAGAAAGTTTTTGATGAACTTTCAAATCGATCAATCAATATTTGCTTCCCGATCTTTTGGAGAGATAATCTCTATGGCATCTATTTTGTGAAATCGAAAATGGCCGAAGCTGATCAATCATTTGGACCATTGGTTTCATCTTTAGCCCAGTCCCTCTCGGCAGCATATCATGTCAAGTGGCATGAGTCAAAACTTGAAAGATCACGCCGTCCGGGACGACAGATAGCGGGTAACGCTTATTCCAATAATTCGATTGAAGGAAAACATATTCTTCATTTGGTTAAAAATAGGAATTCTCAGAGTATTGTACGAGATATATTTCACTCGGTTCGTGCCGAGACAGGGCTAAAACATGCAGCTCTATTTTATGAGGGCAAAGACCATGATCTGGCACCACGCCTTCTTCATTCTGACCAGATACCAACATTGTCAACAATTGATCAAACTCAATTTGATCACCTTATAAAAGAATTGAGCCAAAATAAATTTATAAAGATCGAGG
>JAUVAR010000107.1 GCA_030591625.1 Candidatus Zixiibacteriota bacterium | reverse complement strand
TTATTGTCCTTAGTTTCTACCGTGAGAGAATCCAAAAACCAAACAATATTGCCATCAGCCGCATACATTCGATATTCAATAGAATGACCCTCATGCTTGGCAAGAAGTTCCAATCTTCGAGGCATAACACCTTTATCATCAGGATGAAGATGTTTATGCCAGAATCCGACTGGACCATCTTCGTCATTATACCACTCTTCAAGAGAATACCCGAGTATTTCACTCACTCGACCACCAACATAGTAAACGGCTTCCTTATCCCCTTCCATAACAATTGCGTCAACATTTGAAAGCAAAGTATCCATCTGATGCTGGCTATCGAGTATTTTTTCTTCAGCAAGTTTCTGATCGGTCACATCCAGCACAGTTGAGATCATCAACTGCTTATCTGGTATTGGAGTATTTCTTGCATTGATATATGTTGTCTGAGCCCCTTTGCGAGATATCTCTACATTCTCCCAATGCATACACTCAACATCACCACTTGCACAATCTGTTATAACTCGCTTACTGATTTTCTTGCGATAATCTTCATCCTCAAATACTGAATCCCAAAAATTATCAGATTTTTCTAATGACTCTCTGGTTGTTCTATAGAATTGAACAAATTTATCATTCATATATTCAAATTCAACTGTTTTATTTACGGAATTTACTGCTACTCCAATCGGCAAATTATCCATTACCGCTTTAATGAAGATATCACTTTCTCTAACAGCTTGCTCAGCTTTCCGACGTTCGGTAACATCACTGATGATACATATGGATCGTTGGAACTTACCTTCACTATCAAGAATCGAAGATGAATTAACACTGACATCAATCAGACTACCGTCTTTCTTAACCATTGTAAATTCTTTGTCTATTGACCTGCCAGTTTCAATCAATTCTGCTAAAGATTCTTGCGCTATTCTATGAAAATCTTGATGAATTATTTTTTTCATATTCTGGCCAATTATCTCATCACGTGTATACCCCAGAACTTCTTCAATTCTGCTATTGCAATCGACAAATGTTCCCTCAGAATCAACGGAATTAATAAGAGTTGCGGCTGTCTCGAATACCTGGCGATACTTTTCTTCGCTTGTTCTGAGTTCAGCTTCTATACTGCGACGCTCTGTAATATCCTGAACAAGTGATGCAACTCTGTACACCTGGCCTGATTCATCCAGTAAAGGAGTATTATTCCAATCACAAATAATTGTCCTGCCATCTTTCGTGCAGTTCTTAAGTTCGCTGTGGAAGCCACCTATTGTTGTTGAAAGTACTTCCCATAAACCTTCAATTCTCTGTTTATCTTCCTTGAGAACGATCAAATCGTAGGAAGGACGGCCAAGAATTTCATCTTTTGAGTAACCAAATATCTTTTCAGCAGCTTTGTTCCATGCCGTTACTTCAAAATCAAAATTCCATTCAATCGCAGCTACAGGACTGTTCTCGAGATGGAACGACAATCTTCCTTCTGATTCAGCAACAGCCTTTTCAGCTTCTGATCTCATGATTACACTTTCAACGATGGGACGATAAAGCCATAAATAGAGAGCTGGAAGGGTTATAACGAGAATAAGAGAAGCATCTAATAGAACTGTAGCCCAAATACTTAATGGAGGGAGTATTGATAACAGTATCATTATCAATGCTTCAGCTACAAAAATACATGTGCATGTAATGAGAAGGAACCGAAGTGGTTTACCTTTTAATTCCAATTTTTTATTCAACCCCTCACCAGTTTCATTTGATTTTGAGGTATCAAATTTATTGAACATATTTGTTCTCATCAGTATTAACAGAAATTTACAGATTCAAATGAAATGCCCGACTTAACAAAAAAGATTTTTATTTTAACATTATTGATTCTACGATCACTTCTTGATACCTAAAGTTGTTGCCAGTCTATGATTTGACAGAATATCTTTAGAAGTTCATTCTATCTATTACCTATCGGCAATTCCTCAATTATATTGAATAAGGAGCAAATAAATCCTACTATTTTAGTCCTATTCGTTTGTTTAGGCTCGTTTTGGAAATGGGTAGAAAACTAAATCAACCCATATTTGTCGATATATAACCCACTTTTGAATGCTTACTTGTAGCAATCAATATTTTTCTCAATAATACCCGAGAATAATAAGCGTTAAGATAGATTTCAATTCAAACAAGTTCCAAAACTTCGTCGAATTCAATTTCGCGGTATGACTGATAAATATTCGAATCATTACCTAAAATATGATTCCATTCAGTCCGTTTTTCTTTTGCAGCCTGACTTCCTTTGTCCATAGATGTATCAAAAACATCTTCGATCCACCCGCCGATTATAGCTCTTGAACAACCAATCGAAAGAGTTGCACCACGAGGCTTTCCATCGAATGAGTAAACATAACAGCGTTCAATATTATTACGGACACGATCTAAAACATGAGAATCATAATCTATAGTATGTGGAGGTCGTTCAGGTACAATTAAGATATTGACAGCCTTATCACAGATTGCTTTCAAACGAGAATTGCTGTTATCGAGGTTTTTGATATGTTTATACTCTGGCCAAATATCAAGCATCGAATAGTTGGCACAGTCAGCGCTGCTCAGAATCGTAAAGAATTCAGGATAAGCATTGAATTTATTCGCTTGCGCTCGATATCGATCATAAAAGGCAGTCACATAAGCAAGCACAAGGTTTGCTGCCCCTATCCCCTCGCATAAATCATTAGTCAACAAGGCGACACGATCACGAACATCAAAGTCACTAAATAATTCGTTATGATTAACCCGAACCCCAGACTTTTTTATTTCAAAGTCGTCGCCACGTAATTTTTCACTATGCATACAAATGACCGTGTAGCAATTTTAATTCGCAGGATAGTTGTTTGCATCCACTCATGACTATAGAATGAATTTAATCTTATCAGTTACAATCATTAAACATTATATCTGAAAATTGAAGACTGCTACTTCGAAAAATACGCTGTTGCTGTAGTTGGCGAAGATGACCCTGTACTTGTAGCTGCTGGCTCTCCTTGAACATTGGTAGTGCCTGTAGAGGCTACTTTCTTTTTCTTCTTGACCATGCTCAAACCACCACCCAAGAACATAAGAAAAGTACCAAGCCAAAATAGAATTATCCATGGTTTACGAGAGAGCTCTACAACCAATACCGCAGGGATTGAAGCTGCAGGCGGAACCTGATCACCTGTTACCTGCAAAACAACTCCACCCGTTTCGGGTAACACACCAGCAACTTCGATAGTTGTTAACCCTTCATCAAAACTAACCGGTATAGGAGTAATATTAACTCCCACCGAGGAGAGAGATGGAGCCAGTTTTTCGGTCTTACCATCCCAGCTAATCAGAAGATTTGCAGCAACCGAGAGTTCTGTTTCATCATGGCCGGTAAAATCATAATCAACAAATTCGATCTTATATTTTCCAACCTGCTTCGATTCACCTTTGATCAACATTAATTCACCGGGATCGGTTGTTTCCGCAGGCCTGAAACTATTGGGAGCGATATAGAAATCATGATCGAGATAATTTTCAACATACGGTCTCTTCATCACACCTTCTGAATTCTTGGGGAATTCATGAGGCAGCACAGCAACAAATTTATCATCTTCTGAGCTGAATTCCACATGACAGTCGAACCCTTTCTCGGTAGGCACTATATCAGTAAAGTTTACATCATAACCCATCGCATAAACAGGACGATCAAGGGTAAGAGTCGCAACATAGCTCGATGAAAATCCTGCCGATGTTGTCGCTCCTGTTAAACAAACTGCCAGACCTATATGGGCAATATAAGCTGGTTTAAATTTACGTTCTAAAAGACCCGACCCAAACGCATATCCATTCGATATCAAAGCCCAGACAGCAAACCCAAACAAAAGTAAATATGCAATGTCGGTTGTCACACCTGTCACAATCAAAGCTATTATCGTAATCAACGCACCAGAAGCACCTGTTATCATAAGTGACCAGCGTGAAACACCTTCATTCCAGCGATAAGATGGAAAAAGCCCTAACAATAGAAGCACAGCTACTGCGATTGGAGTCATCGTTGCAAAGTAATATGGCAAGCCAACATTCGATGGGTTCTCATTTATTCTTGTCAATAGTGGTGCCGATGTCCCCAATAGAACAAGCAGACCCCCGAGGAATAAAACGACCACTCCCAGCGATACAAGGTATGATCGTGAACCAACTTTTGAATAGGATTCATTTTTAGGGATTTGCTTCCACCGGGAAACCAGCAGACTGATTCCAAGAGTTAAAAAGAAGAACAAACCTCCAATTAGAAACTGATTGATCCCCAAATCTACAAATGAATGAACAGAGAAATCTGCAAGCACTCCCGAACGAGTTAAAAATGTCCCGTAGAGAACTGACCAAAAAGTCAAACAGGCAGATATCAACGAGAAGCGCATTAATCCACCGCGCTTACGCTTTATAAAGAGTGCATGCACTTGTGTTGTCAAAAATAACCATGGAATCAACGATGAATTTTCAACCGGGTCCCATGCCCAGAACCCACCCCAACCGAGTGTTTCGTACGCCCAGTAGCCACCCATGATGAGCGAAACACCAAGTGCTACCCACGCAAAGAGAGTCCACCTGCGAGCCGCCTCGGCCCACAGCATATATTTTTTTTCAACCAGTGCGGTCATCGCAAAACAAAACGGAATAACAACGCCAGAGAATCCCCAGAACATGATCGGTGGATGAATTACCATCCAGTAATTCTGAAGCAAGGGATTAAGTCCATTCCCCTCTATTGGCACACCATCTAATAGTTCAAATGGTGACTTCTTGATTAGAATTAAAATTACTGATAGAATAAAAAGATTCAGAAAAAACATATTACCAGCTTCAAACTTGCCGGCAGTACGCATCATGATAAGCCCAAGTATTGAAGTGAAGAATACCCAAAGCAGGAATGTACCTTCCTGCCCTCCCCAAAGAGTTGAAATCAAATAATCGAGGGGAAGATCAGTCGATGAATACTGATATACATAAGCGACAGAAAAATCGTGGGTTAATATCAAATACAATAATATTGATATTGCACTAACTATCAAAGTTGCCGAAAGATAATATAGATTCCTCGCCAGGCTTCGCAGGGTTTCCATCCCGCGCCAAACGAAAACATACACTCCCGCCGATGCAACAATAGATAATAATGATGCAAATATTAAAAACTCGCCAGTACTGGCCATGAGATACTCCGTCCTTAAAAAATATCAGGACATAACCAACAAAAATAGAATTCCAATTTCTATTTAAGTTCAGTCGCCCTGTTCTTTTTGGTTTTTTCCTGCTGAATCACTTCCACTTCCCCACCCGAAATATCCACAAGACGGTCAATCACTTCATTAACAAGAAATTCCGGAGTTGATGCACCCGCAGAAAGCCCGACCGAGTTAATTTTCTGTCCATTGTTAAACCAGCTGTTATCTATTTCATCCGCAGTGCCAATCAAACGACCATTTCCGCAAATTGAATCAGCTATCAAGGCAAGACGTTTTGAATTAGCCGACGTAGTTGAACCGACAACTAAAATCATATCTACATTCGGCGCAAGATCACGAATCGCACTCTGGCGTTGAGTTGTAGCATTACATATTGATTCAAATACTTTTAAATGTGGCCATTTTACTTCAGCCGCTTTTTGAAATTCTTCTGCTTCATCCATACTTGATGTTGTCTGAATCGTTAACGCGAGCTTTCTATTATCCCATACAGGAAGATTTTCGAGTTCCGAAATATCAGAAACAACAGTTATTCGATCCGGGGCATGACCAACTACTCCCATAGTTTCATCATGTTTAGGATCACCGAAATGAATTACATGATAACCTTTAGCAACGACCTTTTGAATAATCTCATAAATTCGTGTCACCAGGGGACAGGTAGCATCAACAACATTGAGCCCCTTCGATTTGGCTTCTTCAATAACGGCCGGAGCAACACCATGGGCAGAAATAATCAAAGTTCCTTCGTTAACATCGCTAACATTCAGAACCTGACCAACCCCTTCCTTGCGAAATCTTTCAACGACCGCTTCGTTATGAACAATCTCATTTAGGATCGTTACTTTTTCGTTTGCTGCTGCCGATGTTTCTGATGCTACATTAATAGCACGCTTAACACCCATGCAGAACCCATAACTACGAGCGATTATTATCTTCTTTAGCATCTTTCTCCAAGCAATGATTTCGATTGATTGAACGCTTTATACGAACTGCGAACGAGTGGACCTGCCTCGACATGAGCAAGACCTATCTGACGGCCAAGTTTGGCCAGATTCTTAAATTCATCCGGTGTATAAAACTTTTCAACCGGAAGATGTGCCAATGATGGTCTCAAGTATTGACCAATCGTTATAATTTCGACACCCGACGCATACGATTGTTCCATTAGTTCCACAAGTTCACTTTCGGTTTCACCAAGCCCAACCATAATTCCAGTTTTGACAACTGGCTTTTTATAGTGCTCTGCAGCTTGTCTGAGAACTGACAATGAACGATCTAATTTGGCCACACCGCGAACTCGTTTATGCAAACGAGCGACTGTTTCGACATTATGTCCAAACACATCAGCTCCAGCTTCCAAAATAATGTCAATTGATTCTTTACGCCCCGCCAGATCAGGAATTAGTAATTCGATCTTGATCTCTTTATCCCGCCCTCGGAGAAGCTCTACAGTCCGGGCAAATGTAGTAGCTCCTCCATCAGGCAGGTCATCTCTGGTGACCGATGTGATCACCACCTGTTTTAGTCCTAATTTACTAACAACGCGGGCCAAACGCAATGGTTCATCTTTATCGAGCCCTTTTGGCAATCCGTGTAAAACATCACAAAAATTGCAATTTCTAGTGCAGTACTTGCCCAAAATCATGAATGTTGCAGTTCCCTCACCAAAACATTCCCGAATATTGGGGCAACTTGCCTCCTGACAAACCGAGTGAAGGTTGTTCTCGGCGAGAATACGTCTCACCCGAACATAATTTTCATTTTCGATCGGTTTGATTTTAATCCACTCAGGTAATCGCTGATGTGGAACTTTCATCCGCTCCGAAACCTTCATTTTGGTCGAATCGGATATTTTTATTTGAGCTATTTCTATTTGCATAACAAAGACTTTATCAATCCATGAACTATACTTTATAAATTACTCAGTTCCTACAAAAACTTACGGATAAACCATGCCAAAAGGGATGAGTTATCTTCGGTCTCGGAGTGAAAAGATGCTGCGAGGATATTACCTGAAGAGACCATAACCGGTTCATCATTATATCGAGCAAGAATTTCCACCCCCGCGCCAACTCGAGTAACTTTCGGTGCACGAATAAACGAGGCGTGGACTTTTTCTGTGCTATTTCCCAATTCAACATCTATATCAGCCTCAAACGAAAAGAGCTGTCTTCCATAACCATTTCTCAAAACGGTGATATCGATCAGTCCGAGTGGTTTCACACCGGCCTGATTTCCTTCGATCTCTTTTGATAACAGGATCATACCTGCGCAAGTTCCATAAATCGGAAATGATTTTGAGAAATCAATAAGTGGCTCTCTCATCTGGAACCTATCGATCAGGATATTCATCGTCGTTGACTCGCCACCGGGGAATATCAGGGCATCAATCCCCTCAAAATCCGAAGGCAGCCTGACTCTTTTATGTTTGAGCCCTAAATTGTTAAGCTGGATTTCGTGCAGTTCATAATCACCCTGCAAAGCAAGGAGACCGATAGTTGGGTTAGCTTTATTCATATTTTAGCAGTCATATAGTTATACATATTAATAGGATATAAGCTGTTCTTGAGCCCAATTGTCAAACTCTATCATTAATAGGCGAATAAAAAAGCCCGCGAGTGCGGGCTAAAGAGAACTTGGAGCCTGAGTTGGCATTTCGTCCCAGGTACGACCTTTAAGCAAACGCCCGGTTTTCTTCTTATTGACTCCACCCCATTGCTTGAAGAAAAAGGCTGTCCCTTGCTCTTTACATTGTCGCTGGATATCAAGAGCCCATTCTTCCTGCATTGGACGAGCACCCGGCCCTGACTCTCCACCAACAATTGCCCAGTCAATTTTTGACAAATTAAGTTTCCCCAACCTGCCTATTAATGGCTCGAGTGAAAGGAACTTAACCGCAGCTTTGGTCTTGCGAAGGTCGTTAATGCGATAGCGATAGTGATGATTTTCGACAGTAACACCCATCC
>JAUVAR010000117.1 GCA_030591625.1 Candidatus Zixiibacteriota bacterium | reverse complement strand
GGAGTTGTGTGAGTGAATTACTGAATTCACGTTCAAGGCCAAAACGAGTCAGTCGGTGGTTATTTTGGCAGACAGAAGCGCCGCCGTTACGGTAACCGTTGCACATGTAAACAGATGATCGGCCGGAGTTTTGAACTACCAGACTGGAGCCACACTCTTTACACTTGAGAAGTCCTGATAAGAGGTATTGTCCTCTTGGACCCCTAGTGCTTTTGGCGTACTTTTTGGAGTTTTCGTGAATTGACTTCCAAAGATCGTCGTCGATAATTCTCAAAGAATCATTTTGAACTGGTACCCCATGCATATATATGGGTCCCCGCACAGTCACGTATAAGCACAAGTTTCAGCGAAACATGAAACGTACGAACCGATCTTTGTTATTCTGATTAGGTATTGGGTCCCATGCTCAAACGAAATTGTGGTAGAATTTGAAAAACAGATTTTTGGTATAACGGATACATTTGAGCCCTTACTGCCATGGTTTTTCTAATGACAGCAGATAGGATTTCTAATTGGTTCAGTATGTTACGCTAGTGGCAGGTTGCAGGTGGTGTAAAACTTATGAACAGATAATCAATTAACCTTGTAAGGTCTTGGATATCTATTGACCCATCGTGGTAAGTGCTCGCTTCCTCAACGCAACACAGTGGCGTGTTCGAGATGAATAGATAATCTATTAACACAGTTAGATCGCCCACGTCGACCACGTTGGTAGGATCACAATCGATGTTGCCGGTTATCCCGATGCAGCAAGAACAACCAATGCCTCCAGCGCCGATGAGAACACCGCAACTGTTGTTCCCCGGAGCACAAGGTGACTCTTCCTTAATATTGAAGTCCTTGGCGTCTGTATTACAGAACAGTGGGTCCAGTGCAAGATTGCCGTACGCATCACCATGCCCGTAGGGATCCAGATGCCAATCCTGATATCCATTTCCATAGGCATCATTACAAGTCACTATAACCGGATGATTCATCCCATCCCAGGTATAGTAGCCATACTGGTTATGGTTGGCCGAAATGCAGTTGCTGATGTACGAGGTATCGGTGGGGCCGCCAGGACTCGAGATGTTCTGACTCAGATAAATGCCGGTATGATTATTGACAAATGTGCACGAGTTAATGTTGAAGGTCCCTGTGATCGGAAATACAGAAATGCCAAATCCACGATTGTTGTACATCAATGAATTGGTTAACTCCAAAGACTCTGCCCTTCCACCCCAGAAGACGGCGTGACTAAGGCGGGTACCGGTCATACCATCAATCTTCGCATTACACGCTACTAACTTGACACCGTTGGTGGTACAGGAATCAACAAAACAGTTATAGAAATTGAGCATCCCATTCTGACACAACAGCGAGTTGCTATAACTGGTAAGGATGTTGCAGTTACGGACAGTCGCCGAGGCATCGACAATAGTGATCGCCCCCTCGGAGCCTGAATAGCCGTAAGAGTTTTGTATTGTGAACCCGTCGATAATCGATGTGGTATCCTCGCCTCTCGATATCTTTATACCCGAGTGTGGCTCAGCAGAAGTTCCCTGACAATCAATAATCGTTGATTGCGGCCCAACCTCGGAAGTTAATACTATATTCCGTCCAAGAAACTTGAGATCGACGTTGCCGAATCCGGTATAAGTTCCGGGCGCAACGAGTACGGTGTCCCCTTCCAGGCAGGTATTGATCGCCTCTTGAATTGTCGGGCGATCCCCCGGTACGCGCCAGGTGCGTGGATCATGGTCTATCTGGCAACCCACATCAAGCGCACCAATCAGATCGCACAAACTGATTTCGGGGGCACAAGGCGAAGAGCTGCTGATGCTGTAGTCGCCGGACAATGTGTCGCAGAAATAAGGATTCAGCGAGAAATTGCCGTACGCGTCGCCCGCGCCATATTCGAGCCCGTCATAAAACGATATATTCCAATCACTGCTGCCATTGCCGAAAGCATCCGAACATCGGGTAAGGTGTGGTATTACCATGTACGACGATGTGAATCCATAGAAGGTATTGAATGCTGCAATACAATTATCGATATAGGCCGTGTCGCTGAGGAGGCTGGCAGATTCAATACCTGTCCCTTTCGGATAATTCCAATCATATTGCAATCCATACCCGTTCGAAACAAAGGTACAATTGCTGACATAGAAGCCACCTCCGAAATAGTGAATGAACATCCCAGCATGATCATTATTATGCATAACAGAAGAGTCAATAATGAACTGACCTCCACCGTTGATAAAGATACCGTTATTGAGGTTGCCGTACGCTTCCACTCGGCTGATCTCGGCATAGAAGCCGTCGACTTCAAAACCATTGTTAGCATTATTTCGGGCGATACAATCGCTGATATACACTTCTGCGGACATGGCGGCAAAGCCATTGGCGTTGTTATCCTCGAAGATACAATCTCGAACCCTGGCGCTTGCCCCGTCAATTAAGACGGCGGCATCGCCCCATGTTGCGGCGTAGGCGTTGGTGAAGGTCAGCCCTTGGATGATTGATGTCGTATCTTCTCCGCTCTGCAAAGTCAGACATCGATGCGGCTCAGATTCGGTTCCCTCGCAGTCAATAATCGTAGCGTCCGGTCCGGACTCAGACATCAGGATGATATTGACGCCGTTGAAGTCCAGATCACGATTACCTACGCCGCTATACGTTCCAGCTGCTACCATAACAGTGTCATCGACACTACAAGAGTCGATAGCGTCCTGAATGGTCGGGTACTCAGAGGGGACGAGGCGTGCCCTCGGAGGGGGCGGCCCCTCGCAACCTTCATCAAGAGCGCCCATCAGAACACCACAACTGTTGTGCTCGGGCAAGCAGGCTGATCCGGACTGCAATGTAAAGTCGGCAGCTGACGTGTCACAAAAACGAGGATCGTAGGAGATGTTGCCATACTCGGTACCGTAGTTTTCGCCTACCCAATCTCCGTTCGGATTACCGACTACATTGTTGCAGTTCATGTAATAGTAGAACGGCGCCGCCAGAACAACGCCACGCGTTCTGTTGAAAGCGACTATACTGTTGGCCATGCCGGAAGAATCGAGATATCTTACATCACTGAGATCACCGGAACCTTTCGGAAAATCCCAATCGAAAACGATACCCGTCTGATTCATAACAAAGGTACAATTGGTTATCTCACAGTTCTGCCCCATTTGTGTAAACCACAGGCCCGAGCCACCGTTGTTGTGGAAGATAGAGTTATCGAGAATTAACTCGTGGCACTGCCAGACGCTCATTCCATCCCCGGAGTTGAATCCGACTTCGGTGCCGGTAATGTTAACACTCAGATAGTGCCCGTATACTGCCGCCCCTCCCTTATTGTTGGTGATCCGGCAATCCTCCAGAATTAGGAAATCGGCATCGGGTGAGCCACCATTAACATAAATAGCCCCTCCAACGTTGGAGTCGAGGAAGCAGTTGCGCATGTACAGTGTAGAATTGTGCACTGTTACAGCGGCCTGGCTCCAGGTGGAGTCCCAGCATCCGGTAATAGTGAAACCATCAATGATATTAGTGGAATCCTGCTGGCCATTAATCAAGAAAGCGTATTGAGGATCAAGCTCGGTTCCTTCGCAATCAATGATTGTGGCTTCAGGGCCAGACAACGATTGCAGAACAATGTTCTTAATTCCAAAGTCTATCCTACGGTTTCCGGCGCCCGTGTATGTTCCTGATGCTACAATTACTGTATCCGAGGCCGATGCTGCATCTATCCCTGCCTGAATGGTCGGTTGACCTGCAGGTACGTTTATTATCGCTGAAATTGAATTATTGGTCCCTAGTCCAAAAAGGGCAAGGCTCAACACAAAGATGTTTGCAATCCGCCTCATACGACTCCAACCTTATCGACTATCAGTGTACCTAAGAGAAGATAAACATTTATCGCGATAAGTCAACCCAAGACCAATCAGCGTATCCACATAACCGACTGGAATCACCAAACGTACAGAACAACGAGCAACGAATTGTCTCACATACACTTGCTTGTGGTTGAGCCTCAAAATACACCAAATTCCCCTGTTGTCGCACAACAACTTGCGAGGGCTTAATTCTGTTAAAACGTACGTCACACGATTTGTTTTTCACTTTAGGGGTTATAGCCTAAAGATGAAATAGGCGCTTAGAATCGGCTGTGTTGAACTGAGCGTATTGTGGTCGGTAGTGATATCTTTCAAGTATATTGATGTCGTGTGGGTATTGCTTTACAAGGGGGCTACCTTGACTTATAGGGGTAATTGCCTATGTTTGACAGCTAATTCAGAGAATTATTCTTAGAGACTGCATTTAAACAATAAGTTTTGTATTGGTTCTATGAACTTAATGCAACTGGATCGGATTGGCGGAATATCCCTAAAGGAACAGACTCAAGAGTTATCAATAACCCAATCTTGATTAACATACCTATAGTAAAGAAGACGAACAGATTACCCGTTCCCATTACGGTAGTAAATGGCATTATTATAGAGAGAGCGACAATTGCTCTGACATAATAACTGTAGGCCACACAATAGTACAAATAGTAAACGAGAATAAAAAAGAACAGACCGGCAAGAAATTGAATAAGGAGAGCTACTACAGACGAGAATGTCATAATAAGAATTGCTGGATAGGCCATTGTATAGAGATATCCTGAATCAAAGATAGTAAATGCTTTTTCTCCCCCGAGCATCTTTATCATCAAGTAACGCATGCCAACTTCATTGGCAGTAGTTTCGTTCGATGAGATTATATATGACAACTCATCTTTCCAATGATCTGTATCATAAGTGCCACTACTTGAGATTTCATTATCGATTGCCCACCAAATTTCGCCCTGCATAGCGAGGACACGTTGGGTAATCAATGCCTGTGCTAAATCATTATCTTCAAGTTTTGAGCTGTAAATTCCATATACAGATCCTCCAAATATCAGACAGACTACGAATATGCGCGCTAAAATTCCAACTCTGAATGGATTCCAGCTTGGGTTTTGATAGATACGACGCATGCAGATCGGCATGTAATAAAGTATCAAAATTGAGGATGGCATCGAAAACTTATGACCGGTTAAAATAGCATAAATGATAATCAATGCTATCAACAGATTTTGAACACAAAAAAGCTTTTCTTCTTTTCGTGTCATGCCAAGGATAAACGCTATGAACGCTCCCCAGGCCAGCACAATCCAATTAACAAAACCTGCCTCTCGTGAGAATGCCTCTCTGTCAATTCCGGTAAAAAGGGGTGTGCCGTTTGTAGTCAGGGAGTAAGCCTCATAAACAACAAGTCCTGCAATGCCAACCATGAATATAAGTTTGAATGCCCCCAAATTAGGCGTTTCACCAACGAGCTTGTATTCTCGTCGAGTCAAGATATGTTTCCCGACCAGTTTTGCGGCAAGCAAGAAACCAATATTGAAAATAATACAAAACAGAGCCAGGCGTGTGGTAGCCAAACTTGTTGTGGTATAACTAAATAGCTCTAGATTGTAGATACCAAGATCGTTATAGAAACATGAGACTAATGCCCAAAGTTGATATATAGAAACAAAGGCGAAGAAGAGAGAATACTTCCTTTGTGTCTGTATAATATAAACAAGCGAAAACAGGTAGGCGCATACTGCCAATAAGTTTACTACTACCATTACTTGGATATCTCTAATACTGGCGATGTAATACAAACTTTACTCATAGCCTACGTTTAGCAAGGTGTGTGCCGACGTAAAGAGTATTCGCAAGTACTCTATCATGTAGTCACACAATGAGTTAGCTTGTGGCATAAGGACATCTTGCTTCGGCTAAATATTACCTCTGAAGAAGCTGGAAAGATATTCCTATGTCACACGGAACATATTTACATCAATGTTCTAATTGTTTGAGACTCCCTTATAATATCTACCCGACTCTTGTTATTTAAGAGCTTTGTATTTCTTAAAGAGACGGCCCCATTCCGTTTTTGAGAATCCCCGAATTACTGATTTTCCAACAGTTGGGTACCAGAGCCAGTCATGATAAATATTTGAGGCCATTGGAGCCCATCCAACCAACGGTGAATGCAACGCGGGTCCTTCAAGAAAACGAAGTGGACCCTTGCGCAACATCTGATCTCCCCAAATGACAAACGACTTTTTAGTCTTGAAATTGAAATTGATTTCTGAAATATCTTCGCCCAAAATTTCAATTTCATTCGTGTCGGCTACACCAAGTCCTCGTTCGTGACACATCCTCAAGTATGGAATACTCATCGGATCAAAGCCCATCATTTTAGCCGCAATAGCATCAATCGCTACTGAGTCAGCCGATGCAAGTATGAGATTCTTTGAATGCGGTGTCATTGTGCGGGGACCGGCGCCATCACCGGCAACAGTGCCATCCATAACAGCAAAAATATTTGGATGCAGTTCTTTCTGCATTATCATCAGATCAACCAGCACTTCGTGCATATACTTGTGAGCGTAATGTCTTACCTCACGTAACAAACCACCGAATGAATTTTTGATCGCACCAGTCGTTGTTGAGTGACCGTGGGTCTTAATAGTTGGCAGGTGGACAATCTGCTTACCGATATACATCTTGGGAATTTGAATTCCTTCGGGGAAAATATGACTTAGCTTCAAGAGCTTTTCTTTGAATTGATATACAACCCATTCAACATCGGGGAGAGGGGTAAATCCAAGTTTATACTTATTCAGCACAGGCATCCAGCAATTGTTTTTGGCCCCTTCAATAGGGTTGGTAACAACAGTTTTATTTTCAACCGGAATAATTTTATCGCGCGCGAAACCATCCTCAACAAAAGTTTTGACTAATCCTTCGAGTTGCCATGGCTGAGTAGAACAAGCAGGAAAATATTTGGTCCACGAAAGATTGAGCTTAATAATTGTTTCCTGATTGAAATCGAGGATTGATTTATAATCTACTAACTCAAGCAGTTTTCTATAATCTTCGATGACTCGTTCGGCGTTGGTTTTTACTACTGAAACTTTGGCTCTATACACAAAAACTCCATTTGATTTATTACATCAGAACTTCAAAGATACGTACTAATTTCAATTGGCGAAACACAGAAAACCGGATCAACAGTTTTTGTAGTCTTTATATTGTTCACAACTCCCCCAAAGGCCTGCCTCTTAGCTGTATTGGCATGCTATTCATGCGGTTATAATGAATCTGGGTTTTGTTAGTTCTTTATGAATCGAGCTTTAGGAAAGTTAGAAAAGAAAGAATGACTACAAGTCAAGATTCCAAAAGTCCTGGATCGTCATATCTTTGACCGGGTCCAATTTGTTGGCTAAATTGAAATGTTTAATTGTCAAATTCTTAAATCGTATATCTTTGGTTGCTTTGTAAAGTCGTCCAGATACTTCTGTAAGAACCCATTGTGCAGGATAACAATCTTCAAGAATTCTCGAACAGCGTTCAATCTC
>JAUVAR010000047.1 GCA_030591625.1 Candidatus Zixiibacteriota bacterium | reverse complement strand
TGGTCTTTGATCAATCAGATAGTCTGTCTTGCTCCCAAAGTTAAACCCTAAACCTGCCGCTTGAGAGGCAATAGTTATTATCAAAAATGCTGTTAGTAACAATATTCGTTTCATAATTCCCCCAAATACAAGAAATGTAAAATTACAAATTATCCTGTAATGCGCGTCACACATATATTTTTTATCGACCTTCTTTACTATTATATAATCATATTTGTGCATTATTTATACAATACTTTTATATGAAATAGTGCCTCTTCTACAAATTACAATCTCATCACATACTCAAAAGAACTCAACCCGTAAAGCCAACCACTTGCCCCACAAGCCATTGCAGGCATAACGTGAATTGCGTACTCAAATGGAGTGCTGTTATTATCACTATTCTGATTTTTTGGGATAGAATCTCTACCAATGTAAAAGTATTTTTTTAATATGATTAAGTCATTTATGTTCAACTCCTTCAGATTTGCACTAATTATCTCAATAAACTGCTGACAGATTGCTCTTTTTGAGATTTCATACTTTCAAAAGGCTGTTTCCAAGGGGCATTTGTACTTACCAACAGACTCAAAATTCGGGGTTGACAATTCTCCCAAACCATATATACTATGCACCGCTTATTAAACATTTAGTAAGTGCTTACTAAACTTATTTCACCCGGAGATTTGAAACTTGGACCTGCGAATTGGCGAAAAAATAAAATCATTGCGCTTGGCCTCGGACCTGACTCAAACTGAGTTAGCCGACCGCGCAGACTTGACCAAAGGTTTTATTTCACAACTTGAAAACGACCAGACATCGATACAAATCGATTCGCTTGCGAATATTGTCGAAGCTTTAGGCCTCACCCTTGTTGAGTTTTTCTCAGACATTTCGGCTCCGGTAGTTTTTTCTCCCGATGAAAGAATTTCTGTTGAAGGTAAGGGTGTTAATTCGTTTGAGTTGTTAGTCCCCGGCTCGACGAACAATATGATGGATCCAATTTTATTAAAAATTGATCCCGGTGAAGAGCTCGATGAAGTAGAACCGCATCCGGGTGAACAGTTTGGATTTGTTATGCAGGGAACCGTAACATTAAAACTTGGGAAGAAGACATTCCGTGTTCCCAAGGGACACTGTTTTTATTTTGAAGCGGATAAAACGAATCAGATTTGCAACGAAGGTGCTAGTGTCGCGAAGATGCTCTGGGTAAATACCCCGCCGCAAATGTAGATAGATTTTAGATTCCGGAAGGAGGGATCGCTATGAAAATACTTGGACGTCATTTATTGGTAGAATATGCCGACTGTGAAAAGTCGATTTTAGATGATATGCGTACGCTTGAGAAAGTTCTAACTGAGGCTGTAAAAAGATCGGGCGCAACAATCGTTCGTTCAGTTTTTCATCGTTATGCCCCACAGGGAATTAGTGGTGTGATTGTGATTGCCGAATCTCACCTCTCGATTCATACCTGGCCGGAATACGGCTATGCGTCAGTTGATTTGTTCACCTGTGGTGAACTGATTGATCCCTACAAAGCACATGAATATCTAAAGAAAGCGTTGTCGAGTGGACGCGCACAAGTGCGTGAAATGAAACGTGGGATTCCATCTTCTACAGATGAGATGATAAACCATAAGCCGGGTCTTCCTGCCAGAGCAACGGCACGTTAGGAGATTTATGCTATGACTCCAGCTATGAATCTTGCAGTTACAACAGAACAGCCGGTATCGCGATCAATAGATACCAGCTTTATTCGTAACCTTTTTTCGGACAAACATCTTCCGTCACCATTACTCTTGCTTTCCAAGTCATCAGTTGATGAAAATTATAAATCACTTAAGCGTGCTCTCCCCCGTGCAGCAATTCATTATGCCGTAAAGTCAAACAATCATTCGGCTATTCTTGATCGTGTTCAGGCCTGCGGTGGAAATTTTGATGTCTGTTCGGCAGCTGAGATTGATGCTGTCTTACGAACCGGCGTTGATGCAGGATCGCTGATACATTCGCACCCGATAAAGTCAAACGAAGAGTTTGACAGTGCGATTGAAAAAGGTGTACAGGTTTTTGTCGTTGACAATGAAAGTGAAATCGAAAAACTGCATCGCTATACAGATATTAGTTTGAAAATTATGATCAGGTTTCGTATCGCAACCAATCATCAGGCTGTTGTTAATTTACAATACAAATTTGGATGCACAACCGACGAAGTCATTCCATTGGCACAAAAAATTCGCGAGAGCGGACATCAATATTATGGATTATGTTTTCATATTGGATCACAATGTATTTTCGTTGATAACTATATCAAAGCTATAGATAAATCATCCGAACTGATTGAATCGCTCAGACAACATGATCTTGAGACATCAATGCTTGATATTGGTGGTGGCTTTCCGGTTGAGTATGTTGAACCGATTCCATCAATAGAAGAATTTTGTCAACCTATTGAACGTGCCTTAAATGAAAAAATTGACAACTCAATTGAAGTAGTGTGTGAACCGGGGCGTTATATTTCGGCAAGTCCCATTACGTTGGTTTCGTCGATAATTGGCAAGTCAGTTCGTGACGGCAAAGTTTGGTATTATCTTGATGACGGCGTTTACTCAACTTTCTCGGGGATAGTTTTTGATTCCTGTCAGTATCCCGTAATAAGTTATGCCGGTGGTGAGGACAAACTTTCGGTCTTGGCCGGCCCAACCTGTGATTCATTCGACGTTATGTATGATGGTTTAATGATGCCGGATCATAATATTGGCGACCGGATTATTTTTCCGTTGATGGGTGCATATTGTGCAGTGTCAGGTTCTTACTTCAATTCACTCAAACGCCCAAACTACAAAGTGATCGACTAAGGAAATTGTTATGAGTGGTAAAGATCAGGGGAATCAAGTTCCAGTAAAGGCGATGGAAGACCTTTGGAACGTATGGTATTCTGAGTTGCATAATCATAATCATGGGCTAACTGTAAAGATTGATCGTCTTCTTGAATCAGATGAGTCAGAGTTTCAGCGCATTGAAGTGATCAGCAACCCATTTTTTGGAAAGATGCTCTGTTTGTATGGCTCGTTGATGTGTGCCGACAATGACAACAACGCATATAACGAAATGATTACGCATGTTCCTCTACTGGCACACCCTGATCCCAAAGAAGTATTGATTATTGGTGGTGGTGATTGTGGGGCGTTAACCGAGGTACTTAAGCATCCGAATGTGAACCGTTGCACGATGTGTGAGTTGGACAGCAAGGTAGTTGAAGTATCGAAAAAACATTTCCCCGATCTAACTTCAGGTCTCAAAGACAAACGTGCGAATCTAATGTTTGCAGACGGCAAGGATTTCATAGAGAATTCATCTGAAAAGTTTGATATAATTATTTTAGATCTTTCCGATCCGGTCGGACCGGCGGCTGATCTATTTCAAAAACCGTTTCATCAGGCGGTGCATGATCGTTTGAACGATGGTGGTATCTTGGTGGCACAGGCAGAATCGCCATTTCTGAATAAAGAAGCTATTAAGGCGATGCATGCCAACTTAGTTGATATTTTCCCGATAGTGAAGATCTATACATGCTTTATGCCGATATATCCGTCGGGGTATTGGGCGTTTCTATTTGCAAGCAAAAGTCCGGAACCTGTCAATGATAAAATTGTTTCTCGTTTTGAACGAATTAATATTAAGACTCGTTATTACAATCCTGAAACTCATGTCGCTGCATTTGCTTTACCGCAGTTTGTTAAGGAGATCATAGCTTGAAACCTGTCATCATCATTCAGAATGACCCGATAGTGCCCGGTGGAACAATTATTGATTATTTTGAAAGTAAGAATCTTCCCTTTCAAGTGGTCAAAAATTATGATCTGGAAGAGCTGCCTGCACCTTATGATACAAGCGCTGTAATATCTCTTGGCTCTACTATGGCCACCTACACAACCGATCTACCAGAACATATTAAACGACTCCATAGTTATATAGCACGATTAGTGAGAGAGAACACAAAGTTTCTTGGAATATGTTTTAGTGCACAGATGCTTGCAAAAGTTGTTGGGGCCGATGTGCTGGCAAATGAAACTAAAGAGCTTGGATGCTATCAGATGAGCCTCACCAATGATGGCAGGAATGATAGATTGTTTTCGAGGTTTGAATCTAAATTTGATGTTTTCCAATGGCATGGCGATACATTCAAGATAGCTTTTGGGAACAAACTACTTGTGACGGGCGAGACATGCACCAATCAGGCGTTCAGGCTCAATAACGCCGTAGGTGTGCAGTTTCATCCAGAAATCAACGTAGAGATAGCTACAAACTGGGCGGAGCGTCATGAGGCTGACTTGAACGCACTCGGCAAGAGTGTCAGTACAATTGTAGCCGAAGTAAAAGCGAATGCAGATAACTTAAAACAACTCAACTTTGCATTACTTGATAATTTCCTGAAAGACTGATTGTTTAAAATGCTTAAATAGAAAAGTAGGTCAGGAGGCCTGTTAAACAGGATTATCCTGTCCTCCTGACTTCCGTACCCCACCAAGAGCGACAGCGGCTGGTGGGTTTATTCTTAACAACGATATCCCAACGCACACTTCCGCACCGACGAAAACACCCGTGTACCCCACCTAAAGCGACATCGAGAGCGACAGGTGGGTTTAAGTGGGTGGCAAAAGTCCTCGTCTGCCACATGCATATTCAAACTTTAGTTAGAAATGCAGTACCAAACAATGAATGTTAGTTCTGCCCTATAAGAATCCGTCAGATGTGGATCCGCCATTGGCGGACCGGACACGGGGACGTTGAGCACGGGGATGCAGACTACACACAAAATATTAATCATAGAAAAAGCCCGGTTCGTGAGAACCAGGCTTTTTTTACTGATACAAAAACCTTGCGGTTTTTAGAACATTTCGTAAAGAACAGAAATTCTGCTGTTCATAGAACCAGTACCACTACCAGAAACAAAATCAAATCCGTTCAGGAATAAACCTGGATCGGTCTGAGCATCTACATACAGACGACCCCAGTTGAAACCAAAGCCTAAGTATGTGGCGTTTACGGCAGCGTTTACTTTTTCTACGCCTTCATACTTGTATGCAACCCAATTAGATGTTGCACCCATGCGGATGTCCATCCAAGAAAAGACATCAGCTTCCATACCGATTTTCCAATACGGCATACTGGTATAGGTTTCCTTCATGTTAACCGTGGTTAACACGGCCGGGTCACCGCCGTCTGACGTAACATCTGTTGTTTCGTCAGACATTACCTGAAAACCGAGATCGGCCACAGCAAGCACATTACTTGACGGTGTGTAATTCAGGCCAATTCCGATTTCATACATAGTTTCTTTGGATTCCCATGAAGTAGAAACAGTAGGAGCTACTGGAGCCGGATCGTAGATGACACTGTTCTTGCTGGTAGCAATACCAACATGAGGAACGACAGTCATGGTCGGGTTCATCTCGTGGAAGTAGCGAGCCATCAGACTCATACCAGTCCAGGAGTCTTTATCTGTTGCAGTGTACGCTGAATCTTGGTCAGTTATGGATCCAAGAGATACTGCAGCAGCAAGGTCCCATTTGCCTGTAGCTTCTGTGAGGCCAAAACCAACAGTAAATTCGCCGAACTTTTCTTCAGCGTCATTGCTTACGGCATCAGACGACCATGAAGTGGCCTTGTAGCCAAAATGGAATCCAAAATTCATGTTGTTGAGCATACGGCCATAATAAATACCGATACGCTGGTCAGCGATATCCGCACCCAAAACATCGAGTTCGTCCCAATTGACCGCACTTGGAAGAGAAAGTTCTTCGGAAGAAAAATAGGTACCAAGAACCCAAGGGTTGTCGCCACCAAATTTCCAGTTGATTCCAAATTCACCCAAACCACTGCCAGTTGCAATTTCACCAGTTGCGATGTTTGGATAGTTGAATGTACGGCCATAATACGAGAACATGTTGGCATTGTCAACGAGGACGTTTCCGTTGTCACCCATAGTCATGGTACGTGTGTCAGTAGCGAATGCTGAGCTAATCATCAGCAACATCATGATTGAAACGATTGTTAGTAGTTTCTTCATCTTTTGTCCTTTATAAAAAATATCTATTTAGTTATTAATTTCTTTGAAAAGTGAGGTCCTGTATTTTTTAATTCAAATTATTTTAGGACCGAGTGCCTGACGCTATATTGTCAGAAAGTCTTTTGTCATCTCATTAGCATCTCTCCAATCCTGTCGTGCATTACTGAACGACCATCCATGTTAAAAGTAATAAATTATATAAACCTACGAATCTATCTAAAATTGCTGCCTTGCAATTCCTTTTAATCCATCACTCGAATGGGAATGTCATGTTGTGTTGAATTCAATACAAGTAAAAAAATAAATAAAGAGCGATGATTATCTGTATAAGTTATTAATAGTTTGATTTAAAAAGGTTTTACAAAATAATCATTATTACGACTCATCTGTCTTTAACCTTTGCCATAATTCCTCTAACTGTGCGAGCGAATAGTGATCAAATTTCTCATTTCGGGAATTTATTTCCCCTTCCATGCGTTCAAATCTCATCCTGAATTTGTTTAACGCTTTTCTGAGTGCGATTTCCGGATCAATTCCAAGTTTTCTTGCCATTGAAGCAGCCGCAAACAAAAAATCACCCATCTCCATTTCAATCTTTTCAGTTGAAACCTTTTCTTTGTCAAAAAGTTCCACTTTAAGTTCACACAGTTCTTCTTCTATTTTTTCAATCACATCACGGGCACCACTCCAGTCGAAACCATATCCAGCCGCTTTTTCTCCCATGCGAAATGCAGTAGTAAGGGCGGGCATCGATTTGGGGAGGCCTGAGAGGGCTGATTTTTTTTCGCCCGAACTAACTTTGATCTTTTCCCATTGATCTCGCACTTGATCGGGGTCAAGCTCTTGCTGTTCTTCGAATACGTGGGGGTGGCGTCTAATAAGCTTTTCAATCAGATGCTCAATAGAATCATCAAGTTCAAATTCGCCACGCTCCCGGGCCAATTGGGCATGAAAGACTATCTGACAGAGCAGATCGCCCAATTCCTCTTTCAAATGGCTCAAATCCCCAGATTCGATAATTTCGATAACTTCGTAGGATTCTTCAATTAAATATGGAAGGAGGCTCTTGTGGGTCTGTTTTCGGTCCCAGCTACAGCCACCGGGAGAGCGCAAAATCTCCATAAGTCGCTCCAGACGCTTGATTGCGGGAGTCGATTTGTCGGTTAATTCTCTCTTTATATCACTCATGTTGCCGATATTACTTTCTAAGTTTCTTTTCTAACATAAACTTGTGGCCTCATTCTGTCTTGACAACAAATAGGAGCGCGACTATGTTGGAAAGCTTTAACAACAATGGCCAGCATATTCTGGCAGGGAAAATACGAGTTTACGCTTCATGAGCAACAAAAATGAAAATAAGCCAAAATCGACCGCGTATAATCCGGCCGAAGTAGAACAGAGGCTCTTATCTGAATGGACCGAGAAAAAGTTTTTTCATGGTGATCCAGAAAGCGCCAAGCCTACATATAGTATTGTTATCCCACCACCGAATGTGACGGCAGTACTGCACTTGGGGCATGCCCTGAATAATACAATTCAGGATGTTCTGATTCGCAAACATCGCATGTCCGGCTTTGAGGCAGAGTGGCTCCCCGGATCGGATCATGCCGGAATTGCAACCCAGGTAATCGTTGAAAAACAGGTTGCAAAGGAAGGAACGACCCGTCGCGAAATGGGACGTGAGAAATTCGTTGAAAGAACGACCGAATGGGCACATCAGAATAAAGACCTCATCTTAAATCAATTGTCAAGGATGGGTTGCAGTTGTGACTGGGATAGAACCAGATTCACCCTTGATGAAGGTCTGAGTGAGGCAGTTGAAAAAACATTTATTCATCTGTATGAAAAAGGTTTGATTTACAAAGGTCATCGCATTGTTAATTGGTGCCCATCCTGCAAGACTTCACTCTCGGATGATGAAGTGGAACATCAAAATTTTGACAGCCATCTCTGGTTCATCAAATATAAGATCAAAGGATCAGATGAATTCCTCACAGTTGCCACCACTCGCCCCGAAACGATGCTTGGCGATACAGCTCTTGCGGTTAATCCAAAGGATAGTCGTTACAAAAAGTTTGTTGGCAAGACTGTTATCCTGCCAATTCTTGAACGGGAAATACCGATCGTTGCGGACAATTATGTTGACCCGGAATTTGGTACCGGTGTAGTTAAGGTTACCCCGGCGCATGACCCGAATGATTTTGAGATTGGAAAACGTCATGATCTCGAAGAGATCAATATTCTCAATACTGATGGAACAGTAAACGAAAATGCCGGTAAATACAAAGGGCTGGATCGTTTTGAAGCTCGTAAACAACTCGTATCAGACCTTGGTGATAAAGGACAGCTTGAAAAAACCGAAAAGTATGATCTGTCAGCCGGTACATGCTACCGTTGTCATACTATTGTAGAACCATATCTGTCGGATCAATGGTTTGTGAAGATGGCTGAACTGGCCAAACCGGCGATTGAAGCTCTCAAGACCGGTAATTTAAGATTTCATCCTGAGTATTGGTCAAAAACATATATGCACTGGATGGAAAACATTCGAGACTGGTGTATCTCACGACAGCTCTGGTGGGGACATCGGATTCCGATATGGTATGCCGAAGATGGCACAATGTTCGCATCATCGAATCGTCCAACGGCCGATCAGTGCAAAGGGTATGACCCAAAAACATTAGTTCAGGATGACGACGTTCTGGATACATGGTTCTCGTCATGGTTGTGGCCATTTTCTACATTTGGATGGCCGGAAAAGACAAAAGAACTTGAGAAGTTTTACCCAACCAAAGTGCTGGTGACAGCCTCTGAGATTATTTTCTTATGGGTTGCACGAATGGTTATGTCGGGGTATGAGTTCATGGGTGAAGCACCATTCTCAGATGTTTACATCCATGGAACGGTTCGTGACGCCAACGGCGTTAAGATGTCGAAATCGCTTGGTAACGGTATCGACCCACTCGAAATAATTGATAAGTACGGTGCCGACGCACTCAGAATTTCACTTGTACTGGCTACCCCTGATGGACAGGACCCCTGGATTAGCAAAAACACGTTCGAGGGTGGACGAAATTTTGTAAATAAGTTGTATCAAGTTTCAAGATTCGTCATGATGCGTCTTGATGGACGCAAACCGGTCCTTGATGAGCTCGATGATTCCGATCTTGTTATTTTTGATCGTTGGATACTCTCAAGATTGGAACGGACAATACAAACTGTCGAGAAAGGGTTTGCGGAATATCGTCTCTCGATGGCCGCAAAGACTCTGTACAACTTTGTATGGGATGATTACTGTTCATGGTATATCGAATTGATAAAACCGGATCAACCGGACACTCCAATTCGAGAACAATCGATGAATGTAGCAACCTATGTGTTGCAGCGGATTCTTCGGTTGATGTATCCTTTCACCCCATTTGTTTGCGAAGAGATAAATTCTCAGTTGCGCAAAACTGAGAGTCTCGACAGAGAAAACTCACTTTCGTTTGCACCCTTTCCTGTAGCAGACGGAAAATTCATTGATGATGAACTGGAAGACTCGCTTAAACAGATTCAGGAAGTTGTAACGGCGGTTCGTTCGATTCGTTCGGAGCTCAATGTACCACCGGGCAAGAAATCTGATTTGTATGTCCGAGTAAACGAGGAATCGTTTGGCCTTCTACTTGAAAATCATATACAGTATTTCCGTTCTCTGGCGAGAGTGGAAAACCTGCATTGTTCAACTCAAACGAAGAAACCACCTCTTTCTGCTTCGGCGGTAATTTCAGGTGCTGAGATATTTTTGCCACTTGAAGATTTGATTGATGTCGAGCTTGAGAAGAAACGTCTTCAGAAGAACCTCGATTCATTGAAAATCGCCCTTGAGAAACTTTCCAAGAAACTCGCTAATGCCGATTTTCTGGCTAACGCTCCATCGGATGTGGTTGAACGAGAGAAAGCCAAGAAAGTAGATTACCAGGAACGAATTGAACGACTCAATAAAAATCTGGAACAGATTCTCGGTTGGTAAAACTTTTCGAAATTGCACAAAAAAAAGCGGTCACTGCTCTAAGGGTAGTGACCGTTTTTATATTTGTAAGTAATTCTAATTCTGGCGAGCGATTGTCAGTTTATCTAAAAACTGCTCTACTGTGACAGTTCCTGCAGCATCCGGGTATGATGCGAGTTGAGTTGGGATAATTTGTCGTACATCTGAATCTGATATCTTTGTGATTTCATCCCTGACAACTTCTGTCAGCCGATTAATGGCGACTTCGGCACCCTGTCTCGATGTTTCGGGAAACAGAAGACCTATTGAAGTTTTATTGATACGCGCACAAAAATCACTTTTGCGTACTTTTATAGCAAGGTTCTTTTCCAGAGAAGTTATAAGTGCCTCGATAGGTTCTTTTTCCATTGAGTCACTAAGAAAACTTAGATCCATTACAGTCAGGGAGATGAATATTCTATACCGTTCAGCTCTATTGAGCTCCAAGCCTGCACGATCAAGAAATGTTTTCGAACTATGTATCACGAGCTGTCTCTCCTAAGGGCTGTGTCTATGCAAAACTCCCGCAGCTCCCACCAATCAGAAGTAGTCCAATTCGTTATAAGCAATAACCGTTCCATAAGACTATGAAGAACCAAAGTCGAGTAAAACTTTCCTCTTTTACTCATGATTGCTAACCCATTAAACACTAAGTTGCTTAATATTAACAGGTTAAGGATTAGTAGTTTATCATTTTAAAACAGCCCTAAAGCAATAAACTATTAGGTTGTATGCATAAAATTGCTCAATAATTGCACAATTATCCAAAGTGATAACAATTTGCGTATCTATTGTGTGATAAAAGAGAAGGACTATTTTGAGACGTTAAGGTCGTAGTCTTTGATCTTATAGAGCAGTGAGCGATAGCTAATTTGCAGCGTCTCAGCAGCTTTGCGTCGATTCCAATTAGTTTTAGTGAGGACTTCTGAAATAATCCTCTTTTCTTCATTAGCAACAGTCTGACCGATTCTCGATTTTAAAGAATAATCAATTTCCCCATTTTCTTTAACAGCCATTGGTATAACAGCAGGGGCTGTTTCCTGGCTTTTAGACCTTGTGACAAAAGGGCTTGAATTAGAGATCAGTTCTGTAATGATTTTTTCATCTTCTCTGACAACAACTTGTTTCATCATATTTTCAAGCTGCCGGACATTACCTGGCCAGGAGAATTCTGTTAACTGTTTCATAGTATCTGGAGAGAGCATAGCATGCTCTTTCTTATACTGTGTATTGTATTTTTCAACAAAGTGGTTAATCAGCATCGGCACATCTTCAAGTCGATCGCGCAGAGGAGGCAGGAATAGTGTGATTTCATTGAGGCGATAGAAAAGGTCTTCACGGAATGCTTGTTCGTTTATCGCTTCTTCAATGTTCTTATTCGTAGCACAAACAATTCTAACATCTACTTTTATATTATGGATTCCACCAACCCGCACAAATTCCTGTTGTTCCAATACCTGCAATAATTTTGACTGCAAGTCGATTGGCATATCACCAATTTCATCTAAGAACATTGTTCCCTTATCGGCAACTTCAAATCGTCCCTGTTTCTGCTTAATAGCACCGGTAAAAGCACCTTTCTCGTA
>JAUVAR010000338.1 GCA_030591625.1 Candidatus Zixiibacteriota bacterium | reverse complement strand
TCAATATGCCGGTTGTTATTCTTATTGATACACCGGGGGCATATCCTGGTATCTCGGCCGAGGAGAGGGGACAGGCTGAAGCGATAGCAAAAAATATACAGATATTATTTACTATCAAGGTTCCAATCGTTATTGTGATTATAGGTGAAGGCGCCTCGGGTGGTGCTCTTGGTATCGGTGTTGGTGATCGTGTCTTCATGATGGAGCACGCCTGGTATTCAGTTATTTCTCCCGAAGGTTGTGCTGCAATTTTGTGGCGTGATGCCGCGCATGGGCCATCTGCCGCCGAAGCGTTGAAAGTTGCTTCTGATGATCTGATGGAGCTAAAGGTGATTGACGATGTCGTTAGTGAGCCTGCTTGTGGGGCGCATAATGATCCTGAATTGGCTATCTCGTTGGTGAAAGAAAAGATAAATAAAGCGCTTGAAGAATTGTGTGAGTTACCTGTTGATGAACTTCTCAAGAGAAGACTTGCAAAGTACCGTGTAATGGGGCAGTATAAAGAGTAGTATGCGGAGACTATTATGCCAATAAGTGATAAATTATTAAGTATGCTTGTTTGCCCGACCTGTCGTAAGTCTTTAGCTTATGACATAGACAAGACATTTCTTATTTGTGACAATTGTCGGGTTAAATATGATGTGATAGATGATATCCCGGTCTTACTGGCCGATGATGCAAGAAAGTTGGATGACTAAAGGTTCAGATTTATGAAACTGTCTAAATTCTGTGATGAAAGTCTTGTCAAGTTTGGGCTTGGTGCGACTACCAAAGACGAAGTGATTAAAGAGCTGGTCGAATTGGCCACTGGTTCAAACATGATCAAAGATCATGATGTATTGTTGGCTGATGTACAGCAGCGAGAAGAGCTGGTTACAACCGGTGTTGGTTATGGGGTTGCGTTTCCACATGCAAAAACAAAATCTGCCAAAGGTATTGTAATTGCATTTGGTCGCTGTGAGGATGGAATTGATTTTGATGCGATGGATCACAAGCCAGTCAAATTGTTCTTCCTTATTGCGGCTCCGGAAGATGCTATTGGTGCTCATCTTAATGTGATGGCCAGATTGTCTTACCTGATGAAGTCAGAAGAGAATCGTGAAAAGCTCCTGAATGCGACATCGCCAGGTGATGTTTTGGAACTTATGGACAACGTGAACTAATAGAAGCGCAAGTGAGGGGTCATATCAGGCGATGACTTGGATTTCAAGTGTTGTAACGAAGTACCGGAGAAACATTAATGTTTTTCTGGCTCTGTCTATTTGCACTATTCTGATTCTTGACTTCTTTGGGATCAACCAATATGTCAGTCAGGGGGGCTTGGCAAGTTTTCATGCCCCTTTCTCAAAAATCAAACATACGATTGAAGAACTTAGCGATGTTGCGATTCATAATGTTGAACTGAGACAATCGCTTGTCGAGGCATCACTTCGTTTGGAAGAACTCGAAGAGATGAAGCGTGAAAATATACGGCTTCGCTCGGTCCTCGGATTTGATCCTCCCCCGGGTTACTCATTGTTACCTGCGAGGATGATGTCTATTACCGGTGAGAAAAATGGTATTTCGGCAGTTGTGAATCGGGGGACCAATGATTCGGTTGCTATTAATCAATCTGTTATTAATCAGAGGGGCTTGATTGGACGAGTAATGTCTGTTACCTCTGATTATGCAACGATTCAACTCCTTACTGATCCCAAAAACAGAGTAGCTGTCAGGGTCGCATCGAGTCGTGAGATGGGGATAGTTCGCTATTCTTTATCAAGCGGTCTTATCGTTGAGAATTTTCAGGTACAAGGCAGGATCGTGGTGGGTGACTTGCTCTTATCTTCTGGTTTAGGTGGAATCTATCCGGGTGGACTTGCCGTTGGTACGGTGACCTCAGTTGAGCGACCTAAGGAGGAGCCGTTTTGTAATATTAAACTTCTTCCTGCAGCTGACTTTAGTTCGCTGGAGGAGCTTTTTATTCTAAGGCCTAACAATTTATGAAAATTCTTCCTTATATCTTTTATCTTTTGCTGATTTCGGCACATATGGTCATCCTAAAAGATGCAACTGCTATTGGACCTGCCACGATCAACCTCTCGGCACTATTGGTGTTGGTGGTTGCGATGTACAAAAGTGAGTTTGCTGCTTTATGGTTTGGTCTTTTTGCAGGATTGATAGCATCGATAGGAGATCCGAGTGTGATGGGATGGCATGCTTTGGTGTTAGCCGCAATTGGTATGAGTGCATTTCATGCCCGTGAAAAATTGAATCTTGATTCAATCTATGCTAAGTTATTGTTGATGCTCTCGGGTCTTTTCATACATACTGTATTGGTAGTTTTAATAAATCAAAGAGATGATTTTTTCTACCTGCTCTGGTCAAGCGTTCTGCCGGCGTTACTTTATACTGGAATGAGTGCATGGCTGTTTTTTGCGATCAAGGAAGGTCGTATAACTTTTCGAAAACTGAAAGCTATCTTCTGAGCTAAATCATGGATCGGTATAAACAGACTCTATTAGGAAGAGAACGTATCTGCCTTTTCCTGGTGGCGGTCATATTTCTTTGGCTCGCATCAGGGCTGGTTAAACTCCAGATTTTTCAGCATGATGAACTTTTGGAACAGTC
>JAUVAR010000039.1 GCA_030591625.1 Candidatus Zixiibacteriota bacterium | reverse complement strand
AACCAGTGGCTACAATTAGAATCGCCAACATGATAACTCTCATAGGTTACCTCCATTGTAAAAATAGGTTCAAACTGTCAGTCGACACTACTCCAAGTGTTCAATAGTAATTACAACTGTAGTGCCCAAAACTTCCAATTTATCCCAAAATAATCATTCTCTATATGCGAGGAAGTAAATGCGCTCGTATACCCAAGCATTTTGACTGCCTACAAAAAAAAGGCCACTCTCAATGAGTGGCCTTTTGAAGTATTACAATTTTGTAATTACAATTTTATTTACTTGAGTGTTTGGCGCGAAGGTTTTCGGCCATCTCTTTAATTTCTGCGAGGTCACGAATCATCTCGGACCATCCATACCAAAGGGCATAATCCGGGTTGGCGTGGAATGTACCCTGGAACGCTCTCATGCGATGTTTCAGATGCATCTCGAATAGTGTCTGTTCAATCAAAGTAGGTGCATCGTGGAATGTTAGAAGATCGGGGAACGCCGAGACATAGCTTTCTGGTTTTGGAATGACACCATCAACATAGAGAGCTGCAATAATACGAATAGCCTCGGCCAAAAGATGATCGACTTCACGAATAACATCATCACCTTTAGACATTTCAGCGGCGACGAAATTGTCTGAATGACAATCAGAACAAACGTCAGTTAATTTCTTCCGTTCTGCGTCAAAACTTTCCTGAGTCAGACGGGCTACATCGGCCGCTTTGACCATATCGAGTCGGTCGGTCGGGTTGCCTTCGGGATCAAGTACACCCAACGCCTGAAGGATTGTAATCTGGTCAGCTTTCCAAACGGGATCTTCTGGGAGAGGTAAACGAACGGCAAGAAATCCCCACGGGGTTCTTACTTCGTGGTCGCCGTCAACCATGTGGCAGGTTTGACAGGTAGGAGCCGGAGTTGATTCTGGCAAAGTACCATTCTGTTTGAGCAGATAACGAACGCCGTGCTTCGACGACGAATACATTTCCCACTGTGGATGATCAAAACCCATGTGGCAAGTTTGGCAGGCCTGTGGCTGTTGGGCTTCTTTTACCGAGAAAGTATGACGAGTATGGCAGGCATCGCAGGATGCATGACCAAACGTGGAACCTTCGGCTTTAAGTCGGGCAACTTCTTCGTCGCTTTTGAGTCCGATCTTATGACAACCGCCACAACCTTTCATGCCGTCGATCAACGGAGCCGGTGCCTGGTGAGTTGTAGGCATCGCTTTTAGCGCGGTCCATGCTAATGCATGTTTACCTTTTGAAAATTGATCGAACTGAGTGTCATGACAATCTGCGCAGGTTGCTGCTGTGGGCAAACTGACTTTATCAACGTCGTCTGCAGATTGGTGTTCTTCGCCATGACAGGCCGAGCATGAGATTTCATTCTCGAAATGTTTGCTCAATTTCCAGTCGGTTACGATATTGGGGCTGATTTCATTGTGGCAGTCAACGCAGCTGTCGGCAAATGCCGAACCAGCCAAAAGGACTATTGCTGCCATAATAGTAAAGAGTTTGATCATGTTCTCCCTCCCTGGGAATATTTGGAGATTTGATATCTTTAATTTTACAGTATTTAGTATCGTTTTATCAAGCGAAAAAGACCTTGTCTTAAGTCAAGGAGGTCGTTAATCCTTAAAATAATTTCACTATTCATCTAAGAATAGAGACTTATTTGATATTTCAATGCGGACCTATATCGTTCTGTTTTCTGAATCTCAATTATTCTTCATTGAACCGCTCACCTGTTAACCTGATACCATATTAGACCGACAAAAGTAATAGGTTAGGAAAGTGAAGGCGGGGCATTCTATGTCAGATCTTTTAATAATCGTACACCTTGCAGGTAACGACAAACACGCAACTCTGGTAAATTTCAGTTTTAAGCAGACAAGTCTTGATACAAATGCTTGGTCGTTGCACGAGGAAACCAGAACATCTGCCTACTGTTATTGCCAAGCTAAGATATCAAGGGTGTACTTATGACGACCAAGATTGATTCTAAATCAGAAACGAACTTGAGTTTAGAATGCTCTCGTACAAAATCTGTATTGATTGTTGATGACAATCCTGATCATGCTACCCTTACAAGAGAAGTACTTCAAGATGAAGACTTTCTGCAGATTGATATTGCTTCAAATCTAACATCCGCATTTAATCTTATAACAAAATCCAATTATGATATTCTTATTGTGAACTATTCATTGCCTGATGGATATGGCACCGATCTGCTTGATTGGGTGAAACGTTCAACGCTTACAATAGTAATGACGGCCCATAGTGATGAACGAGTCGCCGTACAATCAATAAAGAAGGGTGCCTGTGATTATGTAGTCAAAGATGCTCTTCTTCGGTCAGTTCTCTCAAAAGTTATCAATCAAGCAACAATGAAGGCTAGCATGACCTGATATGTCTTGTATTGATGCTATTACTCTCGCCCCCCAATGCTTCCTTTTTCTGTATCACCAGTTATTATTTCAATTAGTTTGTATAATTTGTTCATTCCCCTCTACTCATAGTGAACCATCGAATTTTAGACATTAGTTTAATGATAAGATTAACGATCAAATCATAGTTGATATTTTCACTTCACTGTTCAATTACACAACAGAATACCCTCTTGATAATAGGATTTTAGCCTGTAAAGTCGGATAACTCTTTCACAGCCCGATAGAGTTATTGAATTGAAAAGTGTAAGAAAAGTGAAAGTATAATAATTTTTTATTAACCCCTATTAAAGGAGCTTTTAGTATGCGTAGATTTGTATCGACAATTTTGTTTGCTCTGATTCTGACAGTATCACTCGTTGGAACCAGTAGTGCTGCACCTGACTATGAAAGAGAGTATATTCTTACAATAGGCGATCACTACAATGTAGCCTTTGAAGATGTTCATGATGTAGTTTTAAAAGGTATTAAAACCGAAGAAATCCCGGTTGTATTTTATATAGCCAAGCATTCTTATTCTTCTTCCATGGAAATTGCCAAGGCAAGACTTGAAGGTCAGTCCTGGAATAAAATTGCTCATCATTATGGTCTCAATGGCGCATCATTTCATGTATTAGTTGTAGGTAACCTCAATAGTCCTACTTTTGAGCCAATCCTTGACAAATACAGAGAAACTCTTCAAGCGGACTGGGCAAATATTTCTTTGACTAATAGTGATATTGTGAATCTGGTCAATCTTAAGATGATCAATACAAAACATAACTATCCTCCGATGGAAGTTATTGGAATGAGAGACGGCCAGCATTCATTCCCTAAAATCAACAACACTGCTATTCGTGCCAAACACGAAACTGAAACCAAGCGAGTTGCACAGACAGATAAGTAGAGTTGTACGGCAAGTAAAATACCGACATTCAATTCTAATTGAATTGACTCATTTTATCTAAATTGTTAGAGTGCTGCAAGTTTTACACTGGCAGCACTTTTTTTGTAGATCGGCAACAATACGATTTTCACGTTGTAACAAATAGTTATATTAGAATAGTTTTAATAAAATCAATATATTCAGAAATCAGAGAAATATTGCGACATGTCACATATCGATAACACTTCTTCTGCATCTGAAGATTCTCAAACCTTGACTAATTCAGCCCTTCGGTTATCTTGCATTCAATCGTTGGAAATTTCAAATGAAGCTTATTATTAAAAATATTACAGTATTAGCAATTCTATTTCTGCCTCTCCTGATTTGTTCCGATTCGGCTAAAGGACAAGATTTGGCGGGGGTACGAATTCGTGTTGATAAGGATAGTGTCATTTTGAAAGTGAATTCAGATACGATATCTGAAGATTCTTTTGGTAATAGCTTGATCAAAGGTGCCTGGTTTATTCTTAATCTTGAGCCTGGGGTATACAACTTCAAATTTGACTATCCTGGTATTGACTCTATTCTACGTACTGAGACTTTGGTTTCAAATCAGGTTATCAGTATTGAAATATATTTTGATACGAGCGTAGCAATGAATGGCACTGTCACGATTCTATCCGATCCTGATTCTGCTTCTGTGATTATAGCTGACTCTACAATTAAGATTATTGATAGCGCTTCCTTCTCGTTGCCTGTCGGTCAGCATGAAATTGAGGTTTTTTTGGAGGGCTATGAGCCCCTCAAATATCAATTTGATCTTGTGCCCACAAGATCGATTTCACTTTTATACAAACTTCGGATCAATAAGCCTGCCTCTGTAACTGCTGACGATTTGGGATATGAACAGCAGATTATCAAGACTACAAAAAGCGAAGAGACAGCTCTTAGAATGAAAGAGACTTATAATTCGATGGCTGAAACTTTTATGATTATTCCATTTGGTCAGGGTATGTTAGCACGTATTTTCATGGGTAAGGACAGTAGAACAACTGCCAATGTTCTTATTATCTCCGGCGCTGTTTTAACATCTGGTTCATATCTATTAGGTAAATATCTTTCAAAACGGAAACGGAAACAGATAAAAGCCTACAATGAGATGGTCCTGCAAGAGAACACGTTAGCCAAAGAGATGAATAATCAAATAGTACGGACTGTACGCGAAACCAATAATACTGCTCATGAAGAATGGGAACGAGCCAATCGAAATCGTGGAAAAGTTGAAGTTCTCCCATCTGCTGATTCAAAATAGCTTTCTTTTTTTACTTATCAGATTTAATCTCAACATCCTACAAAGTATGGGTATCTCCCATTAATGAGATATTTAGCCTCTTGATTTCCGCGACGTATCGTCATATCTAACAACATCTTACGCGACATCTCAGTCGGCACCTGAGTTGCGATAGGTAAAGGGTGAAACAGTCTCGAATTTAGTTTTCTGACTTTCGGAGTATTTCTATCTGGAGGTCAACCGGAGCTTGAAATCATCTTGCGTTGTTCTTGTAATAGAAATGGAGGCAACCTGTGAAAATAGCAACTTTAGTTATGTTGGTTATAATCGCTGTTCAGTTTAGCTCAGTAAAGGGAGTTGGTGTTCACGATAGTGCTGACCCTCAATGTCTTAGTTGTCATGCAGATAAAATCGAAGGAGAATTTACACATTATTTGGAGACTAATGATGATTGTATTTTCTGCCATGAATCTGTCTCAACATCAAGAGGTGTTATTATGACGACTGCATCTGTTAAGAATGCCTGCGTTGCTTGCCATGCAGAACAGGACGTTATGTCGGAGACGGGAATACATTCATATATGGAATGCACAAATTGCCATTCACCTCATGCCAGCTCCAACAAGAACAGGTACATAGCAACAGAGACAGAACTTTGTGGATCTTGTCATGGTGATCATGATATTGGTATATCTCATCCTACTGGAAAGAATATTGAAGATCCAAACGCGGGTGGAGCTATGAGCTGTGTTTCATCCTGCCATGAAGTTCATAAACCTGCTGAACCAAAAATGTTGCAGATGGCTGACCTGGATCTTTGTTATCAATGTCATGACGAAAAGTTTTAGCCTGGAGGTCGATTAGTTTTGGGGGCCGGTTAGTATTTGAAAATAAGTATCTTACCGGCTACTGGATCAGCTATCAATATTTGGTTAATTTTCCAATTGATGACGACTGACGATGGACGTAAAAGAATAGAATCTGCGGGGTAACTGCTAATGTATTTTCCATACGGATTAAACATGTGCACTGCCCCGTTCTCTCCATCCACCACATGAACTCTTCCCATATAGGGAACACCACTCGGATCAAATTTATTAGTGTCGGCAAGTGACGGATCGGGCACATTGTCCCAGGCAAATGAGTGCCAGGCTGGTTTCGACGAGACTGGTATAGTATCAAAATCATAAATATAACGACCATCACAAGTGAAGACTTTAATACGACCATCACTTGCATCACCTGCCAATAGACGTCCATCCTGAGTTACCGAGACAGCCGATGGAAAACCAATTTTGATACTTGTATCGGATGGTATCGTAAGAATCAGCTCACCTCGTTCGGTGAGGCCTTCAACATTAACCAATGATACAGCAAGGATCGAATGTGTTTCGATGTCCGATATGTACGCTACCCCTCCGTAGCAGAAGACCGAAAATGGTGAGAGCAATTTACTATGATCGGGAAGCGTCCCGAATGAAGTCAGCACTTTCCCCTCGCGGTCATATAGTACAACAAGTTTTCGTGCATGGTCCGCAACAACAATGATTGAATCATCAACATAGAATGAAGTTGGGTATATCGGTTCCGGGTCGGTAAGATCAATTGATGAGATAAAATTCATCGCTGTATCATAGCGATCAATTCTCGGTATATTATTGTAACTTACAAAAATTGTATCATACAAGAGTTGCAGTCGGGCCGGTCTTAGTGGTTCCGCTTTGTTGAGGAAATCTATCTCTTTGAATAACTGTGGAACTTCATCAAAGGGATCACCTTTTGAAGTAGATTCATTATTACAGCCGACAAAAAAGAAAATACAGGCGGTCAACGAAAGTAGTAGTATTCTATTAATTGGTCTAACCATATTCATGAATAGTTTCATAGACATACCCTACGCCCCAAAGAGCAAACAGAACAGCAAAAACTGTTGCTATCGCTAATAAGCTGAATAGTCTTTTTGATAATTTGAATGTAATTCTTGCATGTAACAATAGTCCATACATTAGCCAACTGATTAATGACCACAATTCTATTGGGTCCCATGCCCAATAACGCCCCCAGGCTGCATTCGCCCAGATAGAACCGGATACAATCATGACACTCCAAAGGATAAGCCCCAAAATCAGGAGGTTGGTCATTGTTGTTGGAATTTTATTGTACTGAGGGACTCGCGCTTTGAGAGTTTCACTCTCTTGGAAACGTTGCTCACCCATCAAATAAATAACACCGAACGATGCGGCGGCGAGGAAAGCCGACGCTCCCGCAGTTGCAAACGATGCATGAATAAACAACCATGTATTAGTGAGAGCCAAAGATAATGCACCGGCATCATCAGAAAATGAAGAGGCCCATCCAAGCATAAGAAAACCGATCAGAGCTACCGGCAGGACAAGTATTCTCATACGACTCGAGATAAAGTTACCAACGATCTGAATCAGCCAGAGGAACCAAATCGAAGTCAACATCGATTCAAATAATGTTACAAAAGGAGGGTGTCCGGTTGAACTCCATCTAATAATACCTAATGTACTAATTAGAGCAAAAGATGCTAAGAGCATATACTGCGCAAGGTCGAGCCAGAACGATTTTTTGAATATGATAGCGATAAGAGCGACTATAAATGATCCGGCCGCTATAACCGCCGCTACCCAAAACAGAATTGATTCAACTGCACTCACAACAATCCTACCCTTGCCGACTGAACCGTATTATTACGGTCTGGCCATATTACACCGTTCTGTCTGGAGGTGCAATTGGTTTTTTCTTAAATATTGGAAGCTTGAGAGTTTATCTTTTGGATTCAGGCTATGGCGTGTTATCAGTACTGGCATCAGAATCGGCGTGATGAACTGAATGACAGGTAGTACAGCTGACTTTTCCACCAACCAACGGAAGATCATTGGTCGTGTTGCCGTCTGATGGCTGCGGGTTACCGTCAATATCAAGCGGTGGATTATGAAAAGTTTCTGTAGCCGGCAAGGTAACATTAACCGGATGAGAAAGCTTTGATCCGGTGTATGTTCTTACAGATGTTGTATTTCTTAAGGCATGGCAGTCAAGACATAGTGCATCGGCAGAATTATCTAAACGTAAAAATGGGGAGATCGTATTTGAATGCGGGTCATGGCAGGTAGCACAGGTGATTCTGTTATCTGCAGTCAGGTGATCGAGTAATATTTGGGTGGTTGGTGCGGCTGCACCCCGAGCACTATTATCGGCAGGGACATCCCAGGCATGATGGATACCGGATGTTCCCGGGTCGGCCTTCTCGGCCACAGAGAAATATTTCGTCATCCCCACCCATCCACCGGGCGTATGGCAGGAGAGGCACATTGTTGAGACGAGAGAATCGGTTGCATTGATTAGGATATCACCCATACTGTTATGGCCAATATGGCATTTGGAACAATCAATTGAGGCCGTTGCCCCATGAGGATCATCGGTTGCATTAACAAAGTTAACGCCAATAGCAACCATCAACAATATTATGAGAATTCTAAGTTTCATATCAATAACCCTACTTCACCAATACCATTTTACGGGTCTGTACAAAATCATTTGTGGTCAGACGATAGAAATAAACTCCGGTAGCTACTTTTTCTCCACCCGAATCTTCACCATCCCAAACAATTTCATGACGACCGGCCGTCATATCAAGATCAACCAGATTTGTTACATGCTGACCAAGAAGATTATAAATATCGAGTGTAACTTTTGTATCTATAGCCAAAGAAAAACCGATATGCGTACTTGGATTGAACGGATTCGGATAGTTTTGTTCAAGATGATATTCTATTGGAAGAGCGGTTGTAGCAAATGCACTGTATGATGACCAGCTGCCGATAGTTTCATTAGAACGAATTCTGATACGCCAGAAATATTTTTGATCTGCTTCCAATTCAGTATCCGGCTGCCATTTTGCCGTGTATTGTTTTCTTTCTAATTCATTCGAATTGACTTCTGGACTAACATTAGAAATCTCGGCTGCAATAATTGATTGTAGTGTATCGCCTAAGACCTGAAAATCAAATCCTGTAACCTGGTCAGCTTCCAAACTGGACTCTGCCAAACCTATGAAATTAATATTTCTTGAGCGCAACAATGCATTCGATTCGGGGTATTGCTGATGGAGAAAGACTGCATTATCTATTGTACGTTGGGGAGCTACAAAATACATTGTGACTCCTAAACCCATTGTTGATGCGATATAAAGCACGCCGTTGTCATCAATTGCAATTCCTGTAGGTATAGCGACAGCGCTTTTGAACGCTTCAATTTCATCGAGATATGTGCCTTCGGAATTATAAACTAAAACTATTCCCTGATAACGATCTGTCACATAGACTCGTCCGTCGGCATCAACTGCAAGTTCGCCACCACGGGTGATTTGACCATCACCATTACCGAATGAACCAAATGACTTGACCATCTGTCCGTTTGAGCTAACGACACGAATAGTGCTCTCGATTTGATCAAGGAGATAGTATTGATCAGTCTTAATGCTGTATGCAAAGGAAGAGAGATATCTGATCGGTGCACCCTCTTCGTTGGTAATTTTTATTTGCCTTGAGATACCGGTTGCATCGTTCATTATAAAAATTGTTGAATTCGCAGCATCTAAAATTGCAACTTCATTACCATTAGATAAAATATCTATTGGATCTGTGAGGCCATCTATTTCATTATAGTAATCATACTGTTGACCATTGACCGCATTTACAGCTACTACTTTTTTTCTGTCGCGATCGCAATAAAGATAGAGGTAGCGTGAGATTTTGGTAAGACCGTAGGCATCACCTGTAAGTTGTACTTTGTGTGTAAGAACCCCATCCGCAGAAAATATTTTCAGTTCCTTCGAGTATGGTTCTAAAACCGCGAGTTCATCTTCCTGTACATCCAATGAAGTCGGAGCAAATAGAGAATCTTCAATTGAGCCGACCGGTTCAATTTCAAGAGCAAACGCTGTGATATAGAAAACACCAAGAGCCAGAACAATCCTGAAGAATAATTTGATTTTCTCAAGTATTTGATGATCTTTACTCATACTAATACCTCTCCGGATCGTGGTCATAACCATGGCAGGAGAGATAACATTCACCTCTCTCGATCCCAAATGATTGGTAGGCAATTCTATTTCCAATCTTACTACCAGTAACAACATCCTCGTTGAAATTAATCAGGAATGGGTTTCTCTGAGAACTATGAGCAGAGTGACAAGTATAGCATGATGTACCCGCCCGCCCGGTCAGCGGGTCACCAACGATATGTTCACGATGCAACGGGAAGCTCTCATTGCCCAAGATGCTTGAACGTTCATGACAGGAGTAACAGAATTCATAAGCGAGCGGACTTTCTGTTGCATATCCACCTTGTTCATAGTTTCCACTCAAAAGATGTTTGTTATTAGACCCATGAGGACCCCGCGGTCCGTTGGGATCGTCGTTTGTATGACAATCGGTACAGGTCATGCCCGATGACATTATTGGAGATGCCGAGAGGCTTGGCTGTCCGGTGGCTCGTCCACTCCTTGAAACAGGATGCATCGATTTCGCCGATGATTCAAATTGTCGTCTGATATTTTTCTTTTCGTCCCTAATTCCTTCATTGTCGGAATGACACTTCAGACAGACTTCATATTCCTGGGTAGCTCTTTCGATATATTGCCCTGTTGCCGTTACTCCTGAAACTGAATTTCTTTGTTTGTGAGGGTCACCTGATCTTAGGTGAGGAGAGTGACAATCAACACATTCGGCATGATCCGCAGCAGCACCATCGGCTCTTGGAATGATCTCAACAGGTGAATGGCTGGCAGTATTTTCAACAGGATGACGATATACTTTATCAAACTCACGCTCAATATCAGCGAGTCTGGCAGCTCCTGAAAGTTTCCCGTTTCTAACCATGTTATCTCGATTATTCGCTGAGCCATGGCATTGATAACAGAATTGTTCTTCTGAGGCGGCGAGCATAGGTTCCCCGGACATACCATGACCAATATGACATGAACCGCATCCTTCGGTCAGAAGCGGTGAGTCAATATGGCTGCTCAAACTAATTGGCAACGTCAGTATAATTATAGCAAGAGCAATTTTTACTGATCTAACAGACATCTTGTTCCTCAATATGTATGGCATGTTTCACAGACAGCATCAAAAGTATCTTTCTGCCAAAACGGGTATTTTGTTGAACGGGAATCATTATGCGGATCATGGCATGAAGTACACTGAACATATCCTTCTGCATCCGGACCAACTCTGTTTTCTACATCTGCCGGCGGCCAGCGCAAATGAGAACTCGCCAAAGCACTCGCCTGAGAATATTTTATCGAGACAGGATGTGTTCCGGAAAGATCCATACCAATGTTTGTTCTTCTTCCATCAGGTATTTCGCCCCGCGATCCAACGCCCTTCATGCTTATCGGATTTCTTAAACCCTTAATAGCTCCGACTGCAATGGTGCCATCATGACAGGAGAGACAAAGCTTTGTTGCACCGGTTGGTTGTTCGGCGGTAGCTTCAAGTGATGCTCGCGCATAAGTACGAAATTGACCAGTCTTGGATGTTTCATGGCTCCAAAGAGGTCCTTCCGATGAACTGTTATGAGAGCTGTGGCAGAAAATACAAACTCTTGTTTCGGTTGTTGATCTGATATTACCACGACCGGATGTCGAAAGATTGTGGCTCGTATTTACAACCGATACAGACTCTCCTGCCATAGCAGAAGCTGCCAGAGTAAAAGTAACCATCAATGTTGTAGTCAAATGAAAGTTCATTGTTCGGTCTCTCCAACGTAGGCCAATACCTGGATTCTATCATTGAATGTATCGGCAATATAAATTGTATCGTTGTTGATTTCAATTCCACCAGGTGACCAGAATTCACCCAACCCACGACCACGTTGTCCAATCACGAGAAGTAAACGTCCATCTATATCGAACACCTGCAAATTATCCTGCATGTTGTCAATGACATATATATGTCCATCTGAATCGACAGCAATGCCCTTAGGTCTTGAGAAACTGCCGGGACTATCACCTTCCTCCCCGAAGGAAGAGAGTATGTTCCCGAGGGAATTGTAACGTCTGATCTTATAATTTAGTGCATCGTTCACAATCAGGTTACCATCATGATCTGCTGTTGCAAAAGTAGGAAAATGCAAAGCATTTTCGCTACTATCTCCAGCAATTATCTGCTTAATGAATATACCATTAATATCGAATATTTTCAAGCTATGGTCACCTGTATCAACAACATATATCCAGTTCTTTTCCCCTGCTGTAGCGATCCCTGTCGGTCTGACCAAGCTATCAGAGATCAACGGTTTTACCGTTTTTCCATCGAATTGATAGATTGTCCCGTTTTTGCTGTCAGTTATATAGATAATTTCATTTTCTGAAACGCATAAGGAGACTGGATATTCGAATGGTTTTTCTTTGCAGGTATGCAGCTTGAAGCTGTTTTTTGAGATATTGATTTCTACCAAAGCTGGCAGGTTCTGACAAACCATAAATAATTTATCGCCAGCCATTTCCAAATCAAATGGAAGCGATAATTGCTCAGCTTCTGATGATCCACCGATTATGCGTCCAATTTTACCAAGAAAGCTTGTCTCTAATTTTAGATCGTCAAGTCGTATTTCTCGTACAAATTTGATCCGAGCATCGACAGCACCTTCGGGCCAGACGGGAAGCTCCTCAGCCACGATAGGTTTGATTGACGGGACAACCATCAGCAAACAAAATATGAGAGTTTTAATCAGTTTCATAATCTTAGTAGAGTCCAAACTGTCGTGAAATTTTTGCACGAATCTCATGGTTGGTAAATACATCAAAAATCTGGTTCTCTTTTTTATAAGAGTGTTCCATTGTGATTTTTATTTTTCTAATCGAATAAGTAATCTTGGTATCAAGTGAAATCGTTGACTGTGGTTCCAAATCCCCAATATTTCTTACATCTTTTTTAAAGAACATTTTCAACGGGAGATCAATTTTTGGGATTTCTGCATTCAAAGATAATCCATAACTAGTCAGTGCGGTACCGGCAGATGTAATATGGGAATATGTACCAGACAAAAGCATCCAGTGAAAAGGTTTTCCTTTCAAACCTAATCTGTAAAATGCTCTGTATTCAGGTTCTTTGGCCGGGCTTTTTT
>JAUVAR010000205.1 GCA_030591625.1 Candidatus Zixiibacteriota bacterium | reverse complement strand
CATTTACAATAGTATTGTTTTTATTAGCGTTCATTGTTATGAGTCCATCTGTTCGCAGTCAATCTGCCGACAGTAGCAACGTATGGTTTGGACCCAGCTTGGGAAGTGCCGACATGTTGGAACTCTTCACCGATCCTGAACTGTGGGACTCTACCAGATCAAAAGTTGATGTGTTTCAGTTTCTCACGCACCATGTTAACTCATGGCCATGTATGGGGAATCTATGCAATACCAACACTCTTACCAATTTTGCTCAAGTTGATGCGTTCGCCAAATTAGATGAGTGGGGAATTGATATATGCATAGAGGGAGCGGGCATCTTGCCGCAGACACCATTTGGAACGGTTGTGGATTGTAGCTTGGAACGACAAATTGCTGCACAAAATGCATTCAACTGGACAGTTGATGCAATTGTTAATGTGCAAAATAATGGAGGGACCGTTCGCTATGTCGCTATTGATGAACCGATAAGAAGATGGTATTCTCCTATCTATCCACCATTAGATGGACCCGAATGTAAAACTGAAAGTTTAGCTGAAATTGCCGAAATGGTTGCTGACTTTATCACCATGATGAATAACGCAGCTCCATCCATCATTGTTGGACAAATTATTCTCTATCCTGAGTTGGATGTTGATCGGATTAAAACGTATGTGACTGAGCTTGAAAATCTGGGGATTAATCTTCCGTTTATACATCTCGATGTGCATGGACTACGAATTATCGATTATGCAGGTCCAATCTACGGTAGAGTAACCCTCGCTCAAGTAAAGGCTGATCTGTTGGAACTGGAAACTTTTCTTCATGCTCACAATATTGCCTTTGCTCCAATTTTGATTGACCTTTCGTTCAACACTCAACTCTTCCAGTTTGGGGAGTACACCGATGAAGTTTATTATGAAGGTGCAATTGATTGGATTCATGAGGTCAATGCAACAATCGGACAACCAGACCATCTTGTATTTGAAAGCTGGGCAAGCCCACAATATTCAGATACAAATCTTGTAAGTGTGATAACCCCAATTAATCTACCCGAAAATAATCCGACTATTTTCAGCCATACACGCTTAATCAATGAGGGGTTGGCAATTTTTAATCCTTCTCCACCAAGTTGTTGTCTTAATATTCGTGGTAATGTAGATGGTGATGTTTTAGATCAAATTGATATTTCTGATTTAGTGATGTTAGTTTTTTATATGTTTTCAGGTGGCGAGGAACCTTCATGTATTGATGAAGCTGATGTTGATGGTTCTAATGGAATTGATATATCTGATTTGGTAGCTCTTGTAGCGTTTATGTTTCAGAGTGGAGAAGCACCTGCTGTGTGTCCGTAAGATAAACTGAAAAGGGGAGAGTGTGAAATTAGATTGGTCATGTATAGAAAAGGGGAGAGTGTTAAAGAAAATACTTGCGATACAAAACAAAAAAGATTATAATATTTATGCCCTTGCAGGGGACTTAATAATCTGACATATATTTCATCTTAGGATCTACATCATGTCTTTTGGGGCTGAATTTTACAACATGTTTTAATATGACCTTAATGGGTCCAGGAGGAGTTACTTACGGTTGTCTAAATAGATGCATTGGACTGTCTTAGTTTAATTGCTTGCATTAAATGCAGTAGTTCAAGCACAACCTGAAATCAACATTACGCAAATTTATGCCAATAACTTCCTATTTATTTAGTGTTAACGTAAACGGAAGTCCAATTGCGACCCTTACTTCAGGAAATTTTACTGTAAGTGAAGATGGGAGAATTCAAACAGATTTCTTTCAAGTGATACCACCAGACTCAGGTGACGGAGTACGGTTCGTAGATTTTGTTTTTCTGATTTATATATAGTGGAAGTATGAGCGATGAGATTGCTACCGTACGGAGGATGTTAACGTTAATGCATTTGCCAATCAAATGCCTGCAAGCGGTATTGATTTACGACTTGGTGCTGTTCGGTTTGGACAAAGTGAGTATTCGGAGGATTCTGATATTTTCAATAACGAAAATCTTTATTATTATAAATAATAACAATAGATGTTTAGTGTTTTAATTGAAACCATATAAAAACTTCATCGAGTTCTAGTTTGGAGGATTGTATGAAATGTTTGTTAACTGTTTTAATCACAAAGGAGAGAATCTTATGCGTAGTATTTCAAGATTGCGCTTAACCAAATTAATCATCTTTTCACTGGTCGTGACGTTGTCGTTTACAACGCAGGTCTCGGCACAGGAGTATATTGATAACAAGGGCAGGGAGTTCATTATGACTTTCCTGAACAACTTGGGTGCACCTTCGACCGAGTTGCATCTGACCAGCGATGTGGCGACCAGCGTAACGGTGGAATATCCGTTTGCAGCCCCTACCTTTTCAACAACGGTACCAGTCAATCCGGGCACGGTTACCGTCGTAGTCGTACCGAACTCGTCGGCTGATAGCTGGACGCTTGGGGCAGTCCAGGATAATGCTGTTCATGCGTTTTCCGATGACGAGTTTGTCTGCTACATGATAAATCGACTGGCTTACACCTCTGACGCCGCCCTTGCCTTACCGGTTGACGCGATGAATCGAGATTTCATCGTTGCCACCTACAGCGGGGCTACGGTTCACAGCTCGGACGCGGGTGAGTTTGCTTTTGTTGCCTCTGTAGACGGTACCGAAGTGACTGTAACGCCGACGAATGCACTCAGCGACGGTCACCCTGCGGGAGTGCCGTTTGTGGTGAATTTGAACAGGGGTCAGGCGTATTACAACCAGACCGCCACTGGTTATGGCGTGGCTGGTGATCTTACCGGAACGCTGATTGAATCAAACTTCCCAATCGGCATGACCAATGGCAACCTTTGCACCAACGTGCCTTCAAGCGTATGGGCATGCGATCACATTTTTGAGGTCGCACAGCCGCTTCAAAGTTGGGGCAACAGAGTGTTCGTGGCTAATTTGCCTCAGCGTACGGGAGGCTCTTTCTATCGTATTATCGCTGGTGCAGATAACACGACTGTCCTACAGGATGGTGTACCTATCGGCGTGATAGACAAGGGAGATTTCATTGAGGTTCAGTTCCTGACGGGCAATCACGTCTTTGAGGCTAACAATGCGATTTTTGTCGTTCAGTTTATGCCTGGTGACAGCAACCCAGGTGCAACCCAGGGCGATCCGGCTATGGGGAATATTGCCCCATCCGAGCAGTTCCTGTATAGTTATACGTTTTCCACCGTCGGTGGATCACAGTTTGCCAGCAACTACCTGTCAATCATTGCCCACAACGACGACATCGCTGGTGGAACTATTTGGCTGGATGGTGCGCCTATTGCACCGGGAGACTTTAGCTCCATTCTGAGTAGCGACTACTCTGCAGCTGTTCTGCCAGTTTCTCAAGGTACCCATACCACCCTGTCGACACAGGAGGGGCACGGTATCACAATAGAGGGATACAACAACTACGATTCGTATATCTATCCTGGTGGCGCCCTGTTTGTACCAATCAATCCAGTTAATGACTCGATACCGCCAGTATGTGAGACCATCAGTAACAACGGTTGTATTGCAGAAGTTGTTTGTACGGACATTCACGATGACGCTTCGGGCATTTACGCCGTGAACCTTGGTTTTGGTAGTGTGAATCTGACGCTGACGGTAACACCATTTGCTCTGGGTGCGTCTGAGGTCAACTACTCAGTCACAACGACGGATTCGACTCTCCCAGGTGCTGGTACGGTGGTCGTGAGGGACGGTGATGGTAATACCTGTGCTACTGAGTTTGCGCTCGAGTGTGGGGTATCAGAGTGTGCCGACATCTACGGTCAGGTCATGGCGGACGGTGCTGGTCTTCTCAGTGTCGAAGTCCAATTGTTCAATTCACTTAATGTAATGATTGCGACCATGTACACCGATGTAGGCGGTCTGTACCGCTTTGAGGAAATGGGCAGTGGTGACTACACGGTAGAGATTACGATTCCGCTCTCGATGTCACCGGTAACATCGCCCTCAGTCATGTTGACTCTGTCCGGTATCGATACAGAGGTCAATTTCGAGTTGGCTGCTGTAACTCCTGGCAAGTTTCTGCATATGTGGGCTTGGAAGGTGTATCTACGTGACTTGTATGAAGATGGTCCTCGACAAGACATCTTCACTATTCAGGAAGTTGAACAGTGGAGCCAAATGATTTTCGACCACTTCTATGATCGTTCTGACGGCTACGCCATACAGTATCCGCTTCTAACCTACGCCGACGATCCAGCACGACCAATGACGTTTGATGAAATCGTATTTGCCATGGCATTGGATTCTGACCGTTCATACGCTACGTATTTGAGGAAGTACCTTCTTGGTACTATCTTGAGCGTGGTGTCTGGCCGTCTTGATCAGATGAAAATCGTGTCCGTTGATGGAGCTACGGTAAGTCAGGCAATAACGTACTTCAGTAACATACTTCAGACGGGAGATGATTATGCTCGACGGAAGGCCATTTATGACATCCGAAACATCCATTTGGGATCGTTGATTCCGGCTGGAGTTATTCCAGTCTGTTGCGTTGGTAATGTGATGTTCAAGCAAGAGGGCAGTGTAGCGGGTGAAGAGACTTTGCCTTCGCAATTTGTTCTGAATCAGAATTATCCTAACCCGTTTAATCCATCAACTGAGATTGCTTTTAGTTTATTTGAAGCATCTAATGTTCAGCTTGAAGTATTCAACTTACTTGGTAAGAAAGTAACTACAGTCTTTGAGGGTAACCTTGATGCTGGAATACATTCATTCACGTGGAATGGAAATACGGCTGCCAGTGGAATTTATTTATATAAACTGACAGCAGGTGATTTTATTCAGACTAAGAAGATGATGTTGATAAAATAGAAATAGTTTCAATTTAATTTATTCAAGAAAGCCGGCAAGTTTACACTTGCTGGTTTTTTTTATTGTAATTATATCAAGCATATTGACTTGTAGCAGATTGGGTTTGTTTTGTCATTTTTATGTTTTTTTATTTTCAGTACCTCCAAAGTAGGGTTCAGAACCATACAGGGAAATGGGTTCGCTTTGTGAAAATTTATGTATCGCTATAGGTCCTGTGGTGAATGTCATAGTTCTCATGTTATATTTATTTCTGTTCATACTTATTTCCAATAAAATTTTGGTTATAGAATAGGGGAGTGTGTGAAATTACTTTGTATGTGTAGAGAAATTGGGGGACAGACGAGGGCGTCTGCCACCGACTGAAATACCGAATAGAAACCCACCCTAAAGGGTGGGCTACCCAGCTAGTTG
>JAUVAR010000293.1 GCA_030591625.1 Candidatus Zixiibacteriota bacterium | reverse complement strand
GTAGATAAGATATTTTGGTTAGTTGGAAGTGGTAAATTCTATTTATCAAATATAAAGGTTAATACTTCCAAAAGTGATTTTATTGATATGATAAATAAGAAGGGTTTGGGACTTAATACCTAATAGCATCCCAACATTCAAATCACACCGACATATAAAAAGATACAATTACAATCCCAATTTGCTATAGCCCTAACTCTCCTAGGAATTTAAGAAAGTTTGATAGGGTGAACGATGTTGATTCAGTTGTTAAAATCTGATTTTGGTCGTCAGGTCACCGGCATTGCCGGTTTATCAAATAGCGCAAACTCAAGACCTGACGAAACTTGGGAATAGTCAGTTAACTTAATTGTGTATTACGAATTAGTATAAATGGCAGGCTTGAAGACAAGTCTGCCCTACTTTTATTTATACTGCTATTATTTATACAGCTTTTACTTTTTCAGGTAGTCAGCAAAGACATCCTTGAAATTAGTGCGTGATATATCCGCAAGAAGATTCCCCTGATGCGCGATTGAAATCTGTGATGTCTCCTCGGAAACAATAACAACGATAGCGTCGGTGATTTCAGAAACACCAATCGCCGCTTTATGACGCATCCCAAACAATTTTCGGTAACGTGGATTATTTGTCAGTGGCAACGATGCGGCGGCGGCAACAATGTAGTCACCCGAAATTATTACTGCACCGTCATGAAGCGGAGTGTAGGGAGTAAACAATGTTACAACAAGTTCCGATGATAGCTCGGCGTTCATCTCTTTGCCGGTCTCGGCGTAGTTGCGCAGTCCTGTCCGACGTTCGATTGCAATCAAGCCACCATAGCGCAGTTCTGCCAGACGCAACACGGCTCGGGTAACTTCCTCAAGCGTTTTCTTCTGCTCGAACTGCACAAATAATCTCAGCAGTCGGTTCTGTCCAATATGGGCCAGGGCACCTCGCAACTCCGGTTGGAAAACAATCACCAACACGAGAAATCCAACTGTTGCCAGATTTGAGAAAAGCCAGGTCAGCCCTTCAAGCTGAAACCAGAACGAAAGAAACGCAACACCGGCAATAAGGAAGAGTCCAATAATAATCTGTGCTGAACGTGTCCCTTTGGTTAGCTTGAGTAGCTGATATATAATTAGTGACACGATTAGAACATCAACAATATCTTTCAAGCCAAAAGTTAAAAGATCATATTCAAGGAAACTCATTTTGATCCTCGTACAGCCTGAGTGATTTTTAGCGCCTCGACCGTTTCGCGCACGTCGTGCGCACGAATAATATCAGCACCGTTAGTGACAGCAATTACCGCCGCGGCAATTGAACCACCAAGACGGTCATCAGTTTTTGAGCCAGATGGATTTAGCATACTGATAAAAGATTTTCGCGAGGCACCAATCAACAATGGCAGGTCATGTTTTTTGAAAGTTGAAAGCTGCGACATGATTTCGAGATTATCTGAAAGCCTCTTGCCAAACCCAATCCCCGGATCGAGGATTAATTTATTTATTTCAATTCCGGCATTCATACAGAATTTTATTCTCTCCTCAAAGAAGCTGTCAATCTCGCCAACACAATCAATATAATTCGGGCTCTTTTGCATCTGCTCGGGACTTCCCTGCATGTGCATCAAGATAACTGGTGCATCGGTTTCAATCGCAACTGCGGCCATTCCTTTATCGTATGCAAGTGCGGAAATGTCATTTATGATATTTGCACCCGCCTCAATAGCGATTCGAACTGTAGCACCTCTGTAGCTGTCTATTGAAATAGGAATATTTGATTTTTTTCGTATTCCTTCAATTACAGGAATAATCCGTTTTTGTTCTTCCTCTGCCGATACAGGCATCGCCCCCGGACGACTCGATTCACCGCCGATATCAACTATATCCGCGCCTTCATCAATCATCTTGAGACCCTGCTTGATTGCTTCTTTGGAGCCAACAAACTTGCCACCATCGGAAAAGGAATCAGGTGTGACATTCAAAATACCCATCACGAGTGGTCTCGACAGAGGTAACTCTCCCCCGCCCGACAAAGGTATTCCGCGCTTATTTTCTTCTGATCTATAGAGGGTTTGTTTCTGTATCATAGTTAACCTGAGTTATATAACATAATTCAGGAACAAAAAATCAAGATTTATCACAGAGGAAATTTAATTTAATCGGCCCGGTCAATCAGGGATAGCGCTTCTGACCGAGTCGCATCACGCTTCATCATACCACGAATCGCCGATGTGACAATCCGGCTGCCCGATTTTCTTTCCCCGCGCATAGTCATACAAAGATGTTCCGCCTCAACGACTATGAGAACACCTTTGGCACCGGTTGAATCAGCGATAGAATCTGCAATATCGGTAGTCATCCGTTCCTGCACCTGTAATCTTCGAGAGAAGATTTCAACCACTCGGGCAATATTCGAAAATCCGACCATGTGATCTTCCTGCGGAATATAGGCGACATGAACCTTCCCATAAAATGGTAACAAATGGTGTTCACAAAGAGAATAGAACGAGAGATTTTTAAGAATAATCATCTCATCTTTGTTGGAAGTTGTATATTTGCGGAGCGGAACTGTGGGGTCTTCGTTCATACCGGAGAGTACTTCGTTGTAAAACTCAGCAATCCTCTCGGGGGTGCGAACGAGCCCCTCACGTTTGGTATCTTCGCCCATTCCTTCGAGCATCAATTTGACACCCTGCATTATTTTATCCCGGTCGAAGCTCACTTTATTTAGTCGGATTCTTCACTGGCTCTGTTTCAGGTGTCTGATCACCTGATACACGGCCGATGATTATATCAACTTCTTTCGAGTCAACAATTTCTTTCTCAAGAAGCGCATTGGCAAGGTCATGAAGCTTATCAACATGCTCGGTAAGAATAACTTTGGCCCGCTCTTCGGAATCGACAATGAATTTTTTTATTTCTTCATCGATAATCACCGATGTTGCTTCTGAGTATTCAGTATGCTTCCCTAATTCACGACCAAGGAAGATATGTTCTTCGGTTTTGCCAAAAGTTACTGGCCCAATTCGGTCCGACATGCCCCAATTACAGACCATTTTGCGTGCAAGTTTGGTCGCACGTTCAAGATCATTCCCGGCACCTGTGTCAAGTTGATTAAAAACAATAAGTTCGGAAACACGTCCACCCATTAGAACTGCAAGAGTTGTTTGGAGATATTCTCTTGAGTGCGTGTGGCGTTCATCGACCGGCAGCATATGGGTAACACCCAAAGCCATCCCACGAGGAATAATTGTAACTTTATGGATTGGGTCGGCCAGTGGCATATATTTTGAAACCAGAGTATGACCCGCTTCATGATAGGCGATAACTTTTTTCTCTTCTTCGGCAATAACGAGTGAGCGACGCTCGGTACCCATCATTACTTTATCTTTGGCACTTTCGAAATCTTCCATCAAGACCGCATCACGGTCCTTGCGCGAGGCCAACAAAGCTGCTTCGTTCACCATGTTGGCAAGATCGGCACCTGTCATGCCTGGTGTTCCTCGTGCGAGGATTTTCTTATCGACATCATCGGCAACCTTGACTTTGAGCATGTGGACTTTAAGAATGCCTTCACGTCCTTTGACATCGGGAATCG
>JAUVAR010000111.1 GCA_030591625.1 Candidatus Zixiibacteriota bacterium | reverse complement strand
TTGGTCAACTTTCAAAACCTTATTTCCCCGGGCAGGAGTAGTTACTAAAAATACTGGACATAATCGCCCGTATGGTAATTATCCCTATGGAGATTATCGAACCAATAATAGTAAAATGTTATTTCCCGTTGAATTCGATGATACAAGAATGCCTGCTAAATGGCGGGTGTTAGGAGTTAGAACGCCACACGGAAGCAGAACTTATCCGATTAATTGGTTCCAAACTGGTACAGACGTTCTTAATGAAACGTACGATCGTACTTATATTGTTGTTGGTGCATCAAAGATACAAAATTTTGCCGTTGCCTATAATCGAAAGCTTTCTAATGGTACAGTCCTGACATTCTCATATGTCGAAAATGAGTTGCCTGTTATTTTTGTGGATAATGAAGGAACTAAATGGGATATTTTTGGCAAGGCTGTTTCAGGACCACGGGCCGGTGAGCAGTTAAAATCTCTCACTTCTCATATTGCTTATTGGTTTGCCTGGCTGGTTTTTAATCCTGGTGCCTCTATCTATCCATTATCCTAATAAGTTGAAATGGTTAGAAAATTGATTCCGAGTGACAGTCATTTTGCTCCGGTTTTTGGGTTTTCGCGAGCCATCAGAGTTGGTAACTTGATTTCAGTTGGTGGCACAGCACCAATTTTGGAAATGATTATATAATGCGAGACTTTAGTACCAGCGACTAAACTTGTAAACGATCTTGTTTGATCAGCGTAAAAATTATTTGTCGCCATAGAGACATTACCTTCTGAACTTCATCTATCATGTTTTCTGGTTAACGAACAGTAAGATAGGTTTTTCAACCCATCAAAGCAAACTCAAGCACTGGGGTTATTTCGATCAGGAAAGTTCGAGAGTCAAAAAAGGGGTGGCCGATAAGATCATGTAAAGCAATGGCTTATAATATGGCGGACCTTACAAGACGAATATCACAACTGGCCAAGCATGGCAAGTCAGGTGTTTTCACCAAAAGGGTAATTATGACAACGAATTATAACTACGTCAATATATGTACCTATACTGAAACAAAAAGAAACCCGACGCTGTGAGCACACTTACAACGCCGGGGGATGGTCAGTGAATGGTCTTATATAACCCTCACTAACCCCAAGCTCTTACGAAAGAGCCGCATCGTAAGTCGATACGGCTCCAACCACACATGTTATTACCAAATGTCGTTATGCAAATTAATAGCCTCAACGACAGGGACTATTTTCTTCAAACGAATTCCTCAGATTTGTACCTACTCGTAGTCTTCTGAAAAGACTACCCGCATTCGGATCAGAGGCTGGCGTAAGTTTCTGGTAAATCCAACTTGTTGCCGTACATTCACTATCGCTAAGTGATGAAGAATGACTTTCCTTCACTATGGCAGGCATCGTTGCACCGACCACTTCGCCGGTCAGAGGATTAATTGGGGTGACAAGCAACTCTCCCTCAGCACGAAAGATCATTCGAAATTTGCCGTTCTCCCCCAACTCAGATTCTTGATACAGATGCACCGGTCCTTCTACCTGGACATAATCGTACGGCCCAGAGGCACAGAAAGGTTTCGGCACAACCTGATTGAAATCAACTATGAAATCTTGAATAGAGGTTCCGCTTATACGCTCGACAGATGCTGCAAGATTGAAAACAGTCGCATGACCATCTCCAGCTATCGGAACATCGACAGCAACATCACCAAGCGGTCCACCGATCAGCCCTCTAAGTTCGACTGGCAGGAGATTATAAACCATAGCGGGAATATTTCGGAAGTTAGGTTGGTTAATCTGATCAGTCGGCATCATAGGGATTGATTCATCCAGAAGCCCTGTCCTTAGCATATCAATCGTGACAAACTGCTTTGCAAGCTCCCAACTCAATACCTGATGATCGGTCGTTCCGGGAATAAGCAATTCAAAATGAGCATTGGCGATTGTCCAGTCGTCCATGCGAAACAGTCGTAAATGCACCCGAATCGGTCCGTATCCACCACACGCCAGTTGGATCGCCGAGCCAGTCCATTCATTTGACGAACTATAAGCAGTCTGGACATTGCCAATAGCATCTTCCCATATGGAGTTAAATGGTGCCTGCGGTGGTAAACCAAAAGCTGAGCGGTCACCATCAAGTGAGAAAAGAGCTGCGCGAATATCTCGCGGGTCAGCCTGGCCCACAAATATGAGATTTACAGGATCCTGAGGAGCTCCCGAGAAATTGGTCCCGGTATAGGGCCAGAATTCAATCGACTTGCTACCGAGATTGACAGTAGTCAGATCAGCGGGAGGACTGATTACTGAAGATGGCATCTTCCCTTTAAGAAATAGATTCAATTCGATCCGATCCTGATCGGCCAGATCGGAACTTATCGGATATTGATCGCCATCGCACCCGTACGAGACGAATGCGAGTACTATCAAAATCATGATTCCAAGTTTCATTTTTGACATTTTTCTGCTCCATTTCAATATGTTACTGTTTTTTGTTAATTCAATATCTTCTGGTCTCTTGAGATTGCAACCGGCGTGCCACTTCATGGCGCATCAACGTTTCTTCTGTAACTAAGTGCTATTATGCGAGATAGACACATCGTGAAATTGACTACAACTGAACGGGGGTGGATATTTGCTATCTAAAGCGATTACGGTTTATCCATTGACCAGCACTAAGAAACGGGCTAACTTGCCCCTTAATCATTTCAGAGTTTAATATTTATGAAATCAGACCAAGACCCGATCCAATTACAACCCGCATTCGAGGAATTAAAGAACATTAATTCCTTGCTCGATAAGATATGCCGGGTTCGCGAAACTAACCATATTATGTCGATTCTGATCGACGAGCTGGTAAGACTTTCGGGAGCCACCGAAGGGGTCGTGAATCTTATCACCGAAGAAGATGTCGACACTATGATGACCATAGTGCGAAGCAGAAAGAACGATCCTGCGGATATCCCCTATCGAGTTTCAGACTCTATTTCGGGCTGGGTGCTCAAGAATCAGCTTCTCCTCAAAATTGACAACCTCGACACGGATGAACGATTTAGCACAATTTCATCTGAGGATGGCCGGTTCAAGTCAGTTGTATGTTGCCCTCTGATAGCGAGAGGAAAGATAATTGGACTGGCGAGCCTCGTACGCAACGATAAGAGCGAACCGTTTAATGAGGACGAGTGCCGTCTCATTGGAATAATAGGATCACAGTCGGCCCAGTTACTTTACAATGCTCTCTTGCTTGAGGAACTGGCTCGTAAGAATGCGTTGCTGGCCGAATCATACCGTAAACTCCGAGAAGAACACGCGCTCCTAAAGACAGAAGTAGCCAAAAATTACTCGTTTGAAAATATCATTGGCAAGTCAGAGCAGATCAAACAAGTATTGCGACTTATTTCTAAAGTTTGTTCGAATGATTCTCCGGTTCTAATTACCGGACCAACCGGAACCGGCAAGGAATTGGTGGCGCGGGCAATCCACTATAATAGTCAACGCAAGGACAGGCCGTTTGTTGTCAAGAACTGTGGAGTCAAGACAGAGACACTGCTCGAATCAGAGTTGTTTGGTCACATCAAAGGAGCCTTCACCGGAGCAGACCGAAGCAAGCCGGGATTATTCCGTGAAGCAGATGGCGGAACAATATTCTTAGATGAAGTCGGCGATGCCCCACTCTCGACCCAAGTCGCTATTCTCAGGGCGATTGAAAACGGTGAGATAAGGCCGGTAGGAGCGTCGAAATCGGAACGAGTCGATGTCAGAGTTTTGTCCGCGACAAACAAAGACCTCAAATCAGCAATCAAGGACAACAGCTTTCGAGAGGATCTCTTCTACCGACTAAATACCGTCACAATTGATAATCCTCCTCTGGCGCACCGCACAGGCGATATCCCTTTGTTGGTGCATCACCTAATGAACCGACTAAGAGTCAAATTGCAAAAAGAAAACCTCGCAATCACACCCGGCGCTCTGAGCTTGCTGGAGAAATATTCGTGGCCCGGAAATATCCGACAACTTGAAAATGAGATTGAACGAGCTGCTCTTGTATGTGATATTGATGGCGTCATAGATGTCGAGGATTTTTCGGCAGAAGTTAAATCTAGCAGTAGCGAACAAATCAATACGAGCGGATACCATGGGAAACTTCGGGACGCAGTCAACAAGTTGGAAATCGATCTTATCAAGCGCATGCTTGCAGAAACAGACGGTAATATCCTAAAGAGTTCAAAACTGCTCGGGCTGACCCGAAAAGGTTTGAAAGACAAAATTGCGCGCTACGGAATAACCTCAGAAGAATCAAACTGATTCCCTAATCCAGCAATCTCTGCAAACCTGGGGAACGTATGAAGCGGAGTCCACATCGGATCAACCCGCAAATATGCCTGTGACGCAAATCCTGGTATACCAAGAACCTGATTCAAAACCTCAATTGCCTCATCATACTTCTCAAGTAGAACCAGCACCTCGGCAAAGTTCAGCATAAGTAGGGGCGCGTCGAATGCTTCCCTCGTAGATGGCAATGACTCCACTGCGCTTTGCGCAAAAACAAAGGCTGAATCATTGTATCCCAATCCTGTCATAGCAAGCGCATACGAACTGAGATAGTGACCGTCTTCAGGAAACTCTATAAGTTTGCTGGCCAAATTCATACGGGCTGAATCTGCATACACTCTCACTGCAAGAGGCTCACTGTTTCTTCTCGCTGTTCTCATTTGGTAAAGATAGTAAGCGCTGGAGTCTGCTCCAGCCGTAAGCTTAGTCGTGTGGTTACTGGTAGTACCAATAAACCTTTTCAACCACCAATAGTACTTGGAGTCAGTCAGGTCAGCCTTGTTCATCGCTTCTGATAAAAGCTGCTCGGCAAGCTGCAGATCACCGTTTTCAAAAATAGGTAACCAAATATAATAAAGGTGCCCGAGAGAATAATCCGGAGCAAGATTAAGAGTTCGTTCGATATACTCGCGTGATGCTTCGTATTGACGCATCATTCCATACGCAAGCGCGACATCAAACGATTTCAAGTGTGATCTGGGATCAAGTTCGAGGGCTGTCTTAAAACTAATGACTGATTCGTTGAGCCTTCCCTTTCGCCTCAGCACTGCTGCAACTGCATTATGCAGTTCACTGTTGTTCTTGTCAATCCGCAGACCAAGTCTGAACTGATCAAGAGCCATTTCCAAGTTTCTATTGCAATGATAGTAATAGTAACCAAGGGCAGTATATCCCTCTGGAAGATCCGGGCGAAGATCAACTGCATTCTTTGCAGCCTCGAAGGCGGCATCACAGTTATCGCTGGTATGATCGTAATATTCCCAGTACATGCTTGAACGCGCTCTTGACAGCATTGCCCAAGCCGATGCAAAAGTCGAATCAAGCATGATCGCCTTTTCATAAAGTTCCGATGAACGCACAATATCTGACCTTGTCCAACTTCTCGCAAAATATTCGTTACCGCGCTGATAGTAATCATAAGCTCTCAAGTCGGTCGTTGGTGCAACTTCCGGGTCGGTTCGTTCATTTACAATCGAAACTTGTAACGCCTCTGCCACCATCAAAGCAATTTCCGACTCTACTGCAAAGATATCTTCGCGTGACCCATAGAAATCATGCGTCCAAAGATAGGCATCATCTTCCGCCGAAATCAATTCCACTCGAACCTTAACGCTATCCCCGGCCTCTCCATATCGTCCAACCGTTCCAACTACGAAATATTTAACATCTAACTGTCGGCCAATTTCTCCGAGGGGCATATCTGTATGTCGATAGAGCGTTGTACTGCGACGTGAGATCACTCTCAGTTCGTTCTGCCTGGCAAGATAGCCTGTAACCTCGGCAGTTACACCATCAGTAAAAAAGTTGTCGAGAGAATCTCCAGAATTATCAAACGGCAAAACTGCGAGCGAAATTGTCTCGGAGTCATTGTCTCGACTATCTAAGAAGCTGCCTTTTAAGAACAGAACAGTTGCTGCCAAGAGAGCTAATACGATGAACGATATAAGAACCCGACCTGAAACAACTGGAAGCGCTCTTCTGGCTGAGTCCTGCTCAGGTCTCGTTGTAAAAGGACCACGAAGATCTTCTATCAGTTCCTCTGCCGACTGATATCTGTTCTCAGGGTTCTTCTCTAACAGCTTCATGACAACTGCGTCGAGCTTAGGCGATGTATCTGGAGCCAAAGTTGAGACAGGCGGAGGAGATTCATTGATAACGGAGTATTTAACAGCCGCTTCATATTCTCCGCTGAACGCAGGTTGACCGGTCAGCAGTTGATAACAAATAGCTCCGACGGAAAACAGATCAGAGGCGGGCGACGCTGGTTTTCCAACGAGAAGCTCGGGTGCCATATACCTAATCGTTCCTTCAACACGTTGCCCGCTGTCTCCCGTCAATGCCGAGATTGTGGCGGCCAAACCGAAGTCAAGAATCCTGGCTTCCCCGTTTTTGTCGAGAATAATGTTAGAAAGCTTTATGTCGCGATGAACAATCCCGGCACTGTGGGCCGCACTAAGTCCTTTGCAAATGCCCCTTACGATTCCGACGATATTGTTTTCAGAAAGTGACTTCTTTTCCGCGAGAAAGTCCAAAGTGTCACCTTCGATCAGTGCCATCACAATGTAGGGCGTTTTTCGAACTGACTTATCTTATATATAGTAACGATGTTGGGATGGTTGAGAGAGGCGGCCGCACGAGCTTCTTTTAAGAACAGTTCCCGCTGGTCGGTATCATCTTCGGACTGGTATTTAAGAACCTTGATTGCAACTTGTCGACTGAGCTGCAAATCACGGGCGACATAGACTTCGCCGTTTGCTCCCGAACCGAGCAACGACTCGATGCGATAATGAGAAATGTCAGTACCCGGCTTGATCTCCAAATGCTCATCCCTCGGAACAGAAGCTTTACTATGGTTGCAGTTCGGTCCGTATAGCAATGTTATGATATCATTATTATCTTCAAAAGAATTATCACACATTTGATCTACTTCCGCAATGCATAATTCTACTGGTACAACTGTCTCGGCGCAATTCAATCGACAGCATTATATCCTGTTTCTTCATATCCAATTACTTTTCACTACCTTTCTTTTGTATACAAGAGCTGTGCCAACGCAATAAAAGACTAAGCAAACCGATGGCGGGCCTGCTTTTATCGTGTGTACTCACCCGAATCGATACTTGAGCTGAGTGAGTAGCTTGTTGGTCGAGTGATTACTTGCTAATTAATCTAAAGACTTCGTGAGTATCGAGTATCCATTGATGTAAAGAATGTAACCATTTCGCTGCCTCAAAAATAGTCCCTCAAACATCTCATAAGTCTTTGTCCCCCAATCGCTATCTCGCATTGTCCCCGACTTGGCATTCAGGTTGCATCGTACATAGTAGAACTCAAACCAGCAAAGTGCAAATGACTATGACTGTTCGAGAGATTGACCCGTATAATAGAAGAGAATTTAGAGAATTCTTGAATCTGCCAAATCGCATTTATGATCGCGACTCTCTCTATGTTGCTCCTCTCGTGCGTGAAGTACGACGCAAACTCAACCCTTCCGAAAATTCATTCTATCAGTATGGACGCACACACCTCTTTGTAGCTTACGACAACAGCGGACTGCCGTGCGGTCGTATCGCCGCTATTATTAACCCTGAACATGAAAAGATTCACGGGGAGAATCGTGGCTTTTTCGGGATGTTTGAGTGTGTCGATGACGGCGCGGTAGCGCGAGAGCTATTTGAAGCTGCCTACCAGACACTGAGAGCAGCCGGTGCTGAATCAATCTTTGGGCCGGTTAACCTGAGCACTAATGATGAGTCAGGCTTTCTACTTGAAGGGTTTGACCAACGTCCAACCTTCATGTGCAACTACTGCCCTTCATATTACCATCGATTGCTGAAAGAATGTGGGTTTG
>JAUVAR010000114.1 GCA_030591625.1 Candidatus Zixiibacteriota bacterium | reverse complement strand
CTTAAAATTCTCCCGGCCACAGTTCTGGAGTACGGAAACACCTTCTGGTGGCGTGTAAGAACATTCGATTCAACCGGAAATGCTTCTGCTTATAGTGAGCCATTCACGTTTGAGTATGGGACATTCATCTGTGGTGATGTTGACGCATCAGGCGCAACCCCTGACATCGGCGATCTGACCTATTTGATAAATTATCTGTTTATAGGTGGATTACCGCCAGACCCATTCAGGTCAGGATCAGTCGATTGTAATGATGAAATTGATATTGGTGACATCACAGTACTAATAAGCTTCCTCTTTATCGACGGAGATGAACCATGTTGTCAATAGAGCAAGCTCGTTAAACTTGCTCATGACATATTAAATTGTTTATGAAACCCATCGGCATAAAATAGCTGCAAGATATGCAGCTGGGTTTCCGATAGCATATCCGACTAACGCCATCAAAACAGAAACCGGAACAAGGGCAGGTTTATGGTATGCTGCCACAATTGGGGCCGATGCCGCTCCACCTATATTGGCAGCTGATGCAATTGCTGCCGTGTGAACATCAACTCGGAATATTTTAGCTGCCCCCACCAAAACGGCTCCATGAATAAATATCCAAACAAAGGCACCCGCTACGAACCAGAACACCGATGAATCCATATTGGAAAGGTCAGCTTTGGCACCCATGCGAGCAACAAAGAGGTATATCAAAGCCATTGAGAAGGCATGAGAACCAGGGATTTTGCTCGCTTTAGTAAATGAAAGCGCTACTCCGAATATCGTAACGAACATAATTTTGTAAGTGGCCATCGAAACGATCACTTCACCCGATGATGATCTGATCGGTTCAATCATTCCAGAAAGCCATGTAGCTAAAGTAGTAACTGCAAATCCAAAAAATATAAGATAAAGAAAATGCCTCATCTGCATCTCCCCTTTATCAACGACCAATTCTTTGGCCGCAGTTTCCATTCTTTCTAATCTTGATGAGTCAACCTTCGTGAACTTGTGGAACCAATCGGCAAAATTTCGTGACGCAAGCATGATTGGTAACCAGATCAGATAAACTGCGTTGTCTGCAATGACCGCATAACCAAATTCCAAAGAGCTTTCATCGAGATCAACCATCTGTCCAACTGACAACATATTTCCCGTTCCACCGATCCAACTGCCGGCCAAAGCACCAAATCCTTTCCATGCATCCGGCCCCAGCCCATGCTGCACCAGCATTAAGGCAATAGGTGCGCCGATAACAACACCCAACGTGCCAAACAACATTACAAATATGCCTTTCCCCATCACTCGAACAGTAGCGAGCAAATCAACATTTAAAAGCATGATCGTAAGGAACATCGGGAGCAGACTTGAGCCCATGAAATCATATACTGGTGATTTTGGTGGAATTACTCCGGTGTTTGAGAAAAGAACCGGCACGAGATAGATAAATATTAGTGGAGGGAAATAATTAAATAACTTCAACTCAGTTTTCTTCTCAAGGAAAAAGAAGAACGATGCGATTGCAGCAAGTACAGACAAAATTCCTGCGGGTGAACTTATTAAGTATTCTGTCATAATCTAATTCTCTCCGGATTTGGTTTTCGCTAATCTAATTGCAAATCTCAGCCATAACAATTTCAATTTTCAATTTTCTTTCGTATTAACTATATTCTTTAGGTTGTGACTAAAATTAATCTAAAAGAGAGTTACGAACTCGCCCGTTGTTGTAATCCAGAGTTATCCAACAAGATAACCGGCTATTTCTCACATGATAGCATTCTTAAGGTTCATAAGGTCGATTGTGCTAATCTTGCAAAAACAGACCAGTCACGGCTTGTCTCACTTAATTGGAATGATATTATAGCCGACTCCTCCCCTGTTCCTGATGAGGATTATAATGAATTAGACTCAATTGACTTCAAGGTACTCGCTCACCATGATGATTTTGGGATAGATTATTCGCTGGTTGTAGCTCGTCAGACAGGTATTTCAAAAGATGAAGCTTTCAAGCGGCATACTAAGTTGCGTACGCTTGGCCTGATTGAGCGGGTTGATGCGACTATCATACGATATCGCAAAGGAATTGTTGATAATAAGTGGATTAAACACCGTAATCACACCTATTACGGGCTAACCGACAAGGGCAATTTCTATTTAGGATACAATCGTAAGTCCAAAATCGAACCTTGAATTCAGAATTGTATTGATTATCTTAGCATTTGTTTGATGTGCGTAAAATATGCCTCAATCTGCTACATCTATGTACTGGCTGAATAAATACTGCCTAACATAATAATATGAAACTGTTTAGAACTAATTCCGTTAAATGACAAAGATGGTTTTCATCACCACTTTATAAACTGTTGAAAAATGAAAAATAAATATATTGAAGGAGAGATATTACGTGATCAAATCGAAAAGCAGCATTCTGATTATCGCACTACTACTTTCGGTCGCATTTTGCACTGAATCGTTCGCAGGTGATAAGCATTCCGCCCTGAGTAAATCCTCAGGAAAGTCATCTGGTTCTTCAAAAAAGAAATCATCAGGTGGTAAAGAGAAATCTTTCAAAAGCATGATTAAAGATAAAGTTGTTACAGAAGGTCTTTTCACCTTCTATCGTGACACAACTGATAATACAGTTCTTATGGCTATCACACCTGAACAGATTGGCGAAATCTACCTTTGTGGTATGACTGTCTCACATGGTGATGGTGCTTTCCGTGAAGGCAGCCGGATGCATGGCACCTTCCCGTTCTATTTCAAACGTGTTGGCAAGAAGATCATGTTGATGGAAAAAAACCTGCGTGTCAGAGCTGATTCTACTCTCCCAATCTTTGGTTCTGTTCAATCAGGTATATCAGATGGATTGATTGCATCTACTACGATAAAATCAAAACCAGAAGACTCAACTGAAGCAATTCTTATTAACCCAAGTGTATTTTTTGTACGTGACGCCCTAAATAACAACTATTTTATTGGACAACAGGGTCGTACCGGACTTGGGCTTGACAAGAAAAACTCCTACTTTGGAGAAATTCAGTCATTTGATAACAACTCCGAAATTGACGTACATCTTCATTACCGAACTTCAAAACCTATTGGTGGTGCAGCACTACAGAATAATTATTCATTCTTCCATGTCTTCCATTATTCTCTTTCAAGTCTGCCCGAAACCGACTATGTCCCTCGCTTTGCCGATGACCGTATCGGCAACTTTATGACTATCTATCAGGACTACAATTCCCTCGATAATGAAACTCCGTATGTCAGATACATAGACCGTTTTCATCTTAAGAAGAAAAACCCCGATGCTCGTATCTCAGAACCTGTTGAGCCAATAGTATTCTGGGTAGAAAATACTGTACCCGAAGAATATCGGGATGCGATAGCCGAAGGTATCGAGATGTGGCAGACGGCATTTGAAGCTATCGGTTTCCGCAATGCAATAGTTGCCAAACAGATGCCTGCCGATGCAGAGTGGGATCCGGCCGACAGCCGTTACAACACAGTACGCTGGCTTGTTGCAAAGAATTATCCTTATGTTGCTATTGGTACCAGCCGTCAGAATCCATATACAGGTCAGACCTATGATGCTGATATCGGTTTTGTTTCTGAGGCTATTCGTAGTTTCTTCACTCGTTTCGAGCGTTCTGTAAATCCTGTATCCAGCACGATTGATGCATTCGAAGAATATGATCCATACGATGAAATCCCGGAGTTTGATCCGTTCACTCATGATGAACATGAATGCAAAGTTGGCAATGCTGCATATGAATCAGCTTTCGCAATGGCTTACATAATGGCCTCGACAGGTGATTTCGAAGGAAAATCTGATCTTGCAAAAGAATTCGTCCATTCATTTTTAACATTTGTTGTAGCTCATGAAGTTGGTCACACCTTAGGGTTCAGACATAACTTTATTGCATCGACAATTTACAACATGGATCAGATCAATGACCCCGAATTCACGAAAAAGAATTCTATGGTCGGAACATTCATGGACTACCCCGCAGCCAATGTCGCCGGACCGGGCAAAACTCAGGGTGAATTCTACGCCTCGACACCTGGACCGTATGACTATTGGGTTATTGAATACAGTTACTCTGATTTTGGTTCAGCTTCACCCGATGAAGAAGTTGAACAGCTTTTGGAAATTGCTGAGAGAGCATCAGAGCCAGAACTCGCGTATGCATCAGATGAAGACACCTATGGCAGTTCGACCAAATCAGTTAATCCGCTCTCAAATGTTTGGGATACTGGTGATGATCCAATTGCGTTTTGTGAGCATAGCATAAATCTATCAAATGCAATATTTGATGATCTCCTCGAGAAATTCGAAACTGATGGCACTCGTTATGTGAAAATCAGAGGTGTTTTTGCATCTGCCCTTTCACCTTACATGCGTGCTGCTACTATTGTTCCGAAGTATGTCGGTGGTCTCTATCATAAACGTATGCGTGTTGGTGATTACGATAACGTAACACCTTTTGAAGTTGTACCGGCATCAGAGCAACGTCGCGCTATGAAATTCCTGCGTGACAATATTTTTGCTGCCAATGCCTTTGACTTCTCACCTGACCTGCTTAACAAACTTGTAACAGAAACAATGGATGACTTTGCCGGGACCTCTTGGACCCGACGTACGGTTGACTATCAATTACACAAAACTGTTATTCGTATTCAAATGGCTGCAATTAGCCGTTTGTACTCAGGCTATGTGATTGATCGTCTTATTGAAAATGAAAACCGTACGATTGCAGGTGCCGAGAAATACACTCTTTATGACATGTTCACCGAAACTCGCAGATCAATCTGGACTGAAATAGTAAAACCAGAGAATGTCAACAGTTTCCGTCGTCAACTACAGCTTGCACATCTGGAACGAACCATTGGTATCTACCTGACTCGCCCGGGCTCTTATGCCTCCGATGCGAGAACTCTGGCTGCCAACGATCTTAATATCCTCAAAGCTGCCGCATCCAAAGCTGCTGGTAATTCCGGCATCAATGGTATGACAAAAGCTCATTACAATGAAGTTGTTCGTCAGATCGTAGCTGCACAGGGTGCAGAGCGCGACTTTGCTCCATCGATGTTCCGTTAGAACTTGTTTGATAACATTAGTTCGATATATATTAAAGGTCGAGTCAATAATTGGCTCGACCTTTTAATTTTGGAGTTTTTAATATGAACAAACTTCTTGAATTCTTAAACAGCCACAGCTCGGTCAGGTCATTTACATCAGATGACATTTCTGCAAATGAAGAACAACAAATCATTACAACTGCACAACGCTCCCCCACTTCGTCAAACCTTCAACTTTACACAATTATAACAGTCCGCAACAATGAAACAAAATCCACACTCGCCGAACTCTGTGGAGGACAAAAGCATGTAGGCGACTGCCCTTTGTTTATGATCTTTTGTGCTGACCTTCACAGATTAAGTCTGATTAACAAATCTAAAGGCTATCAATTCAATGCAGATACTGCCGAAGCGTTTACCGTTGCAACTGTAGATTGTTCATTGGTAGCAGGACGAGCTCTCCAGGCTGCACAGGCGTTAGGATTTGGTGGGGTTATGGTTGGAGGTATAAGAAATAAAACTGATGAAGTTGCCAGATTACTAAATCTTCCAGACCTCGTATATCCTGTCATGGGACTATCACTTGGTAAACCGATTAACAAACCAAAAATAAAACCAAGATTACCAATCGATGCAATTTCATGTTCAGAATTTTATTCGACAGATAAATTTGATACAACAATTCAAGAGTATGATAAAACTATATCTGAACTTGGTTATCTGAGCGGACGTGAAGTTGAACCAGAAAACTACCCTGACTATACCGGAATTTATTCATGGTCGGAACATACCGCGAGACGAATGGCCAGCAACAATTCAGGTGTGCTGCGTCCTCACATGATGGATTTCTTGAATAGTAGAGGCTTCTTAAAGCGATGAAGTGCGTAAGCTATGTTATCCTTCTTCGTGGGTACGATAGAAAGCTTTGATATAGTCCCACGCATCCTCAGCTTTGTCGGCATATACGAACAGCTTGACATCATCTTCTGCAATCGTTCCTTCGCTGACAAGAAAATCAAAGTCGATAAGTCGTTTCCAGAATTTCTCACCGAACAGAACTATCGGAAGTGGCTTAACTTTATGTGTTTGCACTAAAGTAAGAGCCTCAAATAACTCATCAAGGGTACCATAGCCACCCGGAAACGCCACTAATGCTTTTGCACGTAATAGAAAGTGCATCTTACGTACTGCAAAATAATGAAACTGAAGACAAAGCTCAGGAGAAATATATGGATTTGGTTCCTGTTCAAATGGCAGAGTGATATTCAAACCGATAGACTTTGCCTTGACATCATGCGCCCCCCGGTTGGCAGCTTCCATTACACCCGGACCACCACCTGTAACGATCACATACTCGTGTCGTTCTGCAATTTGACATTCACATGATACAAGTCTTGCGAACCTTCTTGCTTCTTCATAAAATGGTGATTTTTTCAGAATTGAACGGGCGATTCTTAGCTTCCGTTTCAATTTAGTGTCATCCGGATTACGGACGAGTTTTTTTTCAATTGCCTTTACATCGGCCTCGGCCTCATTAGACTCAACAATTCGAGTACCACCAAAGACAACAATTGTTGATTCAATCCCCTGTTCTCGTAGGAGCAGTTCCGGCTTAAGCAACTCAAGCTGAAGTCTGGTAGGCCTAAGAGGTTCAGAATCAAGAAAATCGAGGTCTTTGTATGCTATCTTATAGGCTGGTGATTTTTCTAATTTTGCGACAAGTTTCTTTTTTTCAGCTTTTGTGTATGCCATTACTTTCGATTCATTTCCTATTTAATTTTCCAGCCCCAACTTACAATGTTAAACTTGTCTTAAACTGCAAGATATTCCTCAAGACTAACAGAACTTGGATTCCCAAGACAGATCCCAAGTGAATCTGCTGTGTGCATCCACGGGTGATCGGGAGTTATTTTGCGCTGTTTGCCGGCGACCTCTTCAAGCGGTGAAGATACAAGGTCGATTCCACGCAGTCCAACCATCCGCCCAAACGCTTTACGGACAACCATGTGAACCGCTTCAGCGCCATATCTGGTCGCAAGAATCCGGTCAAATGCAGACGGAGCGCCACCTCTGACAAGATGCCCCAGTATTGTTACTCGACACTCATGATTTGTTAAGCCTTCAAGCTGCCCGGCCAATTGATTTGAGATTCCTCCCAACCTGACAGCATCAGGAGAATTTTCGACCATCCGCTTTATAACAATATCTCCACCCTTTGGCTTGGCACCTTCGCCTATAACTACTATAGAGAAGTTTTTTCCTTGAGAGATTCTATCCTGAATCGCCTCTACTATACAGGAGAGATCATAAGGAATTTCCGGAATCAGCACAATATCACCACCGGCAGCTATTCCTGCTCCCAGAGCGAGCCAGCCAGCATTACGACCCATTACTTCAACTATCATAACTCTATGATGAGATTGGGCAGTAGTGTGTATTTTGTCAATTGCATCGGTCGCAGTCACCAGAGCCGAATCGAACCCAAAAGTGACATCGGTACCAAACAAGTCATTATCTATAGTCTTTGGAACGCCTATAACTGGAAGACCTTTATTCATCATTCCATCGGATGCAGCCATAGTACCATCACCACCGATAGCTATTAG
>JAUVAR010000011.1 GCA_030591625.1 Candidatus Zixiibacteriota bacterium | reverse complement strand
GATTCGCTAACAAACGGCATGATCGCCAAATGGCGGGCACGTTTGATTGAGCGAGTCAGCTTCCGCTGGTGAATAGCACAATTACCGGAGACTCGGCGCGGGACCATTTTGCCACGTTCGGTGACAAAACGACGCATCAGCCGTTCATCCTTATGATCGATATAATCGATTTTGTTCTCACAAAAACGACAGACTTTTCTGCGACGGCTAAATCCGCCTTTACGTTTATCTTTGTTATACATCAGCTCTACCTCTTAGAGTTCATCGTCGTCGGAGAAATCAGCCGACGGCTCTTTAGTTGGAGTTGGCTCTACAGCAGGCTTCTCTTTTGGAGCAGGTGCTGGTTCCGGTGCCTTAGCAGGAGCAGAGGCTTCCGGGGCAGGAGCTGGGGCGGACTCTGTTTTTACTTCAGTCTTCGCCGGAGCGGATGCTTCCGGAGCAGGAGCTGGGGCGGACTCTGTTTTTGCTTCAACCTTAGCCGGAGCGGTAGGCTTGGCAGGAGCATCGTCACGTCTCGGGCGGTCATCACGGTCACGACGGTTATCGCGATCATCACGACGGCCTCGACGATCATCTCCCTTATCGTCATCATCGTAGCGGCCACGTCCCATTGGACGGCCAAATCCTGCCGGTTCTGCACCTTCTTTGATAACTTCGAGGTCGCCCTCAAATACAGTTGTCAGGTGCCTGATGCAAGACTCTTCGAGACTAAAATGACGATCAAGTATTTTCGCCATGTCGGCCGGAGCCTCATAATAGATACAGGTGTAATTACCCTGTTGCATGCCTTCAATTTCATAGGCCATGCGACGGGTTCCTATCCGATCCTCATGTTTGATTTCACCACTGTTACCAGTAACGAGATCAACAACAGTTTTGATCTGACGATCTAAAGTGGCATCGTCTGCCTGAGGATTCAGAATGAAGGTAGTTTCGTAAAGCGTCACGCTTTATTCTCCCTTCGGTCGTTGGTTAAAAGTTTCAACGGCCCGCTCAAATGAGTGATTCATCTGACTGGGCAGGGTTGTGATTAAATTTTGTCATCACCTCGTTAAGAGAATGATGGATCGCAAATATAGCTGCTTTGGCCGCAATGTCAACCATCGAATTGACAGTTTCGAGTTCTTTCTCTTCAAAGCGCCCCAGCACAAAACCAGCTTTACTTTCTGTATCGGCATATGGGCCAACCCCCACACGTAGGCGCGCAAATTCTTCTGTTCCAAGAGCTTCCGAGATTGACCCAAGACCATTATGGCCTCCATTTGAGCCTCCCGAACGTACTCTTATAGCACCTAAACCGATATTTAAATCATCTGTAACTATTAAAAGATTGTCAGCTGTCAGCTCAAAATCATCAATTGCACATAAAATTGAGTCACCTGAAAGGTTCATATACTTAACGGGCCAAAGTAGATAGGCATTCTTCCCCGCTGTCTTTATAGTTGCAGCATAATATGATGGTCGATGCAACTGTGAGCCCGCCCCGAGCGTTTTTGCAATTCGATCTAATACCTGAAAGCCAATATTGTGACGGGTACCTATGTAACTATTGCCGGGATTGCCCAATCCGACAATCATTTTGGTCTCGCTTTCGCCAGACTTACGGGAGGGGTTCGATTCGTTCATACGTCACGTGAGAAGCGGTAGCCAACACCGCGAATTGTCTCAAAAAATCGAGGGTTCTTCGGATCATCCTCAAATATTTTTCTAATCTTCAAAACAAAATTATCGATAGTACGATTGGTCGGATAAATATGATATCCCCAAACTGCATCAAGAAGCTGATCACGACTGACAACCTCACCCTCGCGCTCGGTCAGATATTTCACCACCATACATTCTTTGCGAGTCATTTGAACAACCCCACCCGGTCCGCTCGCTTCAAAAGTTTTGAAATTTACCGAACGACCATCAAATTCAAAATTATCAGATTGCTCCTTATCGAGTGCAAGCCAGGCTACTCGTCTGAAAATCCCCTGAATCCGAGCAAGCAATTCAGCAATATCAAACGGTTTGGTTATGTAGTCATCTCCACCGGCAACAAGTCCTTCAATTTTCTGTTCTGTCTGATCACGGGCAGTAATGAAAAGAACCGGCAAAGTATGACCCTGTTCTCGGATTCCTTTACAAATTGTTATCCCATCAGACCCCGGCAGCATTATATCAAGCAGCACCAATTCAAAATTCCCGCGAGAAAACTCAGTGAGCGCCACAGAGCCATCAGAGACATGAACAACCTCATACCCTTCCCCCTCGAGATTCATTATCAGGCCGTCGGCCAGATTAAGATCATCCTCTACCAGAAGAATTCTTTTCACCGTTGAGTCTCCGTTTGAAAGTAATTATGAAAGTTGATCCTTTGCCGAGCCCTTCTGAAGTTGCAATTACTTCTCCCTTGTGCGCTTTTACAATCTCACGACATAAGAACAATCCAAGCCCCGTACCAGAAGCAGACCGAGTCATTTCATCACCAACCCGATAAAATCTTTCAAAAATATTTTGAGTATCTTTCTTGGCCAGACCGATGCCATTATCTGTAATTTCAATTACCGGGAGTGATTTTCTCTCAGTCAATTTGACACTCAACTTAATAGAATCCTGATCATGATACTTCATGGAATTTTCAAGAATTGAATCTATCGCTTGTCCGAATGCAACTCTATCACCATAGAAAATCATATCTGGTTTCAGATCTGTTTCCAATTCTAAAGGGAATTTATGGGGTACATTATTTATTAGATCAAGACTCTTTTCAATCATAGCAGTCAGATTAAACTCTTCGGGCCTAAGCTTATAACCAGAACGCTCAAACCGTCCTGCATCAAGAACATTTTCCACCAATTTTTCAAGCCTGAGCAAATCTCCGGTCATACGTGGAAAAACAGTAGCTTTCTTTTCGTCAGAGATTTTTGGAGATTTAAGAGCATCAATATATAGCTTTAACGATGCAAGTGGGGTTTTGAGTTCATGGGTAACAGCCATCAAAAAATTCTGCTGATGGAATTTCAATTCCTCTGCTCTTACCAGTGATCGATATATCAACCAGACTCCTACCAGATATATAAGCAGGAACGTGGTCCCTTCAAGCCCTACCATAATCTGACGTGCAAATTCTTCAGCCTCAACATGCTGGACAAATTCGGCCGAAGCCCCAAGCTCCCGAGCCATATCAACTTTCTCATCAGTCAGCCTGGCGATGAACATAATCCACCAAACAGCCTGAGCAGCCAAGAAAACAACAATTGTCAGAAACAGGATCAAAGCCCGTTTCGGTGTAAGATTTATCGCCATAACAGTATCACCTTAATTCATTTGATGAACACAGATTAATATACTGAGCGCAATGATGCAAACATTATGAAAATGATTATATACAAAGAAACGGGAGCAGCAAAACTGCTCCTGTGAGAAATATCTATCAGATTGTTAACTAATCTATCGGAATAGTGGTAGTTGGCTCAAGTATAGCCTCTTCCACATCATTCATATCTATTTCCTGATCAATTTTTTCACCACGAATAAGCTTATCCGCCGTTTCAACCAGTTTTTCAAGATTCAGTTTTGTAACATGGGCATCAGCCTTCAAAAATGATGCTCTTGCTTTCATACCGACATCTCCAATTGATGAATATACGATCACCGGAACATCAGGAGTATCTGATTGTCTGATTTTCCAGGTAAGAGCCAGACCATCCATCTGAGGCATCTCAACATCTGTAATCACCAGATCAAACTTCTCCTTTTGGAACGCTTTCCATCCAATTTCACCATCAGAACAATCGGTAACTTCGAAACCAAGTTCAGACATTTCATTTACAAGCATCGCCCTTACCGCAGGAGAATCTTCAGCGATCAGTATTTTTCGTCCCGTAAAGTCTGCATCACCGGAATAGCTTAGTTCCTGATGTCTGCCAAGGTGCGGGCTGAGGTCTAAAAGAATAGTTTCGTAATCGAGCATAAGAACCATTCTATCTTCAGTCGGCTTAACTATCCCAATTACATACTTCTGATCAATTCCTGAGAACACTGCACCAGCATCTATAACATCTGCCCACTTGAAATGATGTATCCAGTCAACATGATCAACCCAAAATCCTGTTTGCATTCCAAAGAATTCAGTCACAACAACTTTGTCAGCATCATCACCTTCATTCTTAATACCCAAGAACATGGAAAGGTCAATTACCGGAATAACTTTACCCATGTCTCTAAACATCCCACCAATAGCAACATGAGTTTCCGGCACTTTGGTAAAGTTTTCAAGATTGTTAACAATTTTGTTAACCTTAAGAATATTTATACCAAAAGATTGCCCACCTACTCTGTATTCTAAAATTCTGAGTTCATTTGAGCCACTCTTCAAATATGAATCAGCATCGAGTTTATTATTGCTCATTTTACTAACCCTTCCCCTTCTTCAACTTTATTGAAAAAACCGCCCCTCCATCAGGATGATCATCCGCCATAACCGTACCACCCATTCCGGTAGCAGCCAGCTTGCAGAAATAGAGACCCAGACCTACGCCGCGATGTTTCCCCTGACGGCGCAATTCCACCTGACCGAATTTCTCAAAGAGAAGAGAAGGATCAATGTCCCCCAATCCTTCACCTGAGTCTTTTATATGAATAAACAAACATGACCTCCCTTTTTCGGCATAAACATCGATCTTCTTGCCGGAAGGTGTATGTCTGATTGCATTGAACAATAAATTGTCGAGCATCCGACGCAATAGTTTGGGATCAGATACAACCGAAACATCTGTCATTGAACTGTCATATACGATGTCAATATTATTGCCAACGGCCGAACCGAGAACAAGATCGACAGATTCTTGTATTATTGGGCCCGGGACAACGTTCGTAAGGGAGACCGGAATTCCGTTCTGCTTTGATTTGGCTACTGCCATAATATCGTATAGAATTGATTCGGAACGTTCTAAAGCAATCCTTGAAGCCTGAGTAAGACTCTTATGAAGTGGCTTTTCGTAATTGAATTGGCCTTCCTCAATTAATTTAAGCAGATACTTAAGTGATGCTATTGGCGACTCAAGGTCATGAACAAATATCGAAAAGGTTTCTAACCAGCGATCAGCATCTGCATCAATAATTTCTTCCGGAGTTTGCTTTTTTTCTAATTTTGTATTTGCCATATTTAGATTCTAAACAAGAATTAACGTTCCCCATTTTCTCCCTTTATCGGCCATCCAGTGAATATCTCAAGCGAGATTCCATGAAAGGAGCTCATTATTTACTATCAGTTTTTGACTGTAATATTGTTGAACAGCAAATCAAGAGAATCTGCTGATAGCATGTAAATTTAGAGTTTGATTCGATGAAGTCTCAACGAATTGGAGACTACAATAACCGACGAAAGAGACATCGCTAAGGCAGCAAGTGCAGGGGTTAGTGTTATTCCAGTGGCCGGATAGAATACTCCAGCAGCAAGAGGGATTGCAAGAACATTGTAGAAAAAGGCCCAAAACAGATTTTGCTTAATAATTTTTAAACTCTCAGTTGCAATGTTAAACATCTTGGGTACAACGGTAAGATCACCACGAGAGAGAATTACATCCGCAGTCTCAACCGCAACATCTGTTCCACTACCGATAGCAACAGCAACATTCGCCTCAGCCAAAGCAGGCGCGTCATTGATACCATCTCCAACCATAGCAACCTTATATCCAGCCTTGCGGTAAGATTCTACCACCAATCGTTTTTGTTCCGGTCTCACTTCTGCCTCAAACTGGTTCAAACCCAAAAGCTGTGCAACTCCTTCAGCCGTCCGATGATTATCACCAGTCAACATACTTATTCGCTGACCTCTCTCACGTAGAGAATTAACCACATCTCGTGCTTCTGAGCGCATACGATCAGAAAGTGAAATCATCCCAACCACCTGTTCATCAACTGCGGCATAAACAACGGTATGTCCTTTTTCCATTTCAACATTGCCCTGCATCAAAGTGGATCCAAAACTTACATTTTCCATTTCCATCAATGCCTTGTTGCCAACAAGAATAACTCGGTCATCGAATTCCCCGGAAAGCCCAAAACCTGGTTTCACAGAAACATTACGAATCTGCGTCGGTTCGATTTGGTTGATTTTCATCTGCTCGGTAATAGCCTTAGCAACCGGATGTTCAGAATTCATTTCGAGCGACCCGACAATTCGCAGTAAATTTTGTTCTGAGAAACGCCCTGATGTTTTGATAGATGTGAGAGTCAGTTTGCCATGCGTAAGAGTTCCTGTTTTATCGAAAACTACCGTATCAATATTGGCTAATTTTTCCAGAATATCTCCACCCTTGATTATTATCCCCTCTTTGGCAGCACGTCCGGTACCTGCCAGAACCGCCGTCGGAGTAGCAAGCCCAAGAGCACAGGGACAAGCAATAATCAAAACAGAAATGACCGAACGAACAAGCATTGGCGAATCAGGAGCAAGCCAATACCAAAAAGCGAGAGTCACAAGCGCAAGCAACAGTACCACCGGGACAAAAACCCCGGCTACTTGATCGGCCAGTTTTTGAACCGGTGCTTTGCGAGCCTGTGCCTCAGAAACAATCTTAACTATTGAAGATAAATAACTTTCATCGGAGGTAGCAGTTACTTCAAGTTGGAATGGCACATTACCATTCATCGAGCCACCTATAACTATATCACCTTTTGTTTTTTCAACGGGTACGGACTCACCCGTAAGCATCGACTCATCAACAACCGGACTTCCTTCGGTAATTTTGCCATCGGCGGGAATCTTCTCACCCGGTCGCACCAGTAGAATCATTCCCTTTTGGGCAACAGCCGGATCAATGTCAATATCTACTCCGTTGATGATCGCAGTAGCTTTGGTAGGACGCAGACGAACCAGAGCACCTATCGCCTCCGAAGCACGTCCTTTTACTTTCGCCTCAAACATTCTACCGAGCAGAATAAGCGTTACAATCATTCCCGCAGATTCAAAATAAAGTGGCGCCGGACGACCTGCTGCGATTATTGTTAAGGCATAAAGCGACCACCCAATAGCCGAAAGAGTTCCCATACTAATAAGCGTGTTCATATTAGCTCTGAAAATAAGAACCTGTGTAAATGCATTACTCAGAATAGAACGCCCTGCCACAGCGACTACTATCAAAGATAAGAACGCCTGAATAATTGCATCATTAAATATTGTGAATATATGTCCACCAACGATCATTGGCCACATTGCCACAACCATCAATGGAAGCGAAAGAATTAGAGCTATCTGAAATTGCCTTTTGGCAGTTTGATATTCCTTACGGTTTTCTTCTATCAGATCCGGCTCACCTACCGAAGCCGTGAAACCCAATTTCTTTATTCTTTCAATAATCTCCGATTCATTAATTCCGTTTGAATCAAATATTACTCGTGCCGCTTTAGTGGCAAGATTTACACTGCATTGAGTGACAGCAGCCTGATCAGAAAGACTATTTTCAATATTACTGACACAGCTTGCACAATGCATGCCTTTGATCTGAAGATTTAGCTCAGTTGTTTTTCCCATTGGCTACATTATACAAAAAAACTTGAAGAAAAATTATTCAAAAAAAAAGCCTATCTAATTCCTGCAAGAATCAGAAGATGAGGGCAACGTCTAAGTAAATCTTTCCGAATCTTGGTCCGGGCACGATGAAGATACCAGCGTACCGTTGCTTCGGGGATTTCCATAATATCCGCAACGTCATCAACTCGACAACCCTGAACATCTCTTAACAAAAAGGCCGAACGCTGTTTGTCGTTGAGACGGTCAGCCGCCTGAGATAGCTCTTCACGTAACTGACCATTTCTGAAATTTCTCTCAGGAGTGTATACATTGCTCTCGATAGCATTATGATAATTATCAAGCTGTTCATGATAATGTCGCTTGTTCTTGCGAATATAATCTATCGATGCATTTACTGTAATTCTGTATAACCAGGTATAGAACTTCCGGCGACGGTCATACCGCCACAAGTTTCGAGACATTTTAACGAAAACAATTTGAGCAACATCAGCTGCCTCATCGTAATCGTTAACCATTTTGTAGGCTAACGCTACAACCTGAGTCTTATACATTTTTACGATTTTGGGGAATGCGTTGGCATCACCGGATTGGTGCTCATCCACCAGACTCTTCACTTTTAGTTCGTCTGCGTCGTTAGATGATTCGTTCCGAGTGGCGTGAGACATCTTTTTGTGTTCCATAATCCAGTCCTTCAGATTATTAGAGTTAGATAGTCTCTGATTGTTTCTTCTTATAACTATACAAAATAGTAGGATAATAAGCAAGCAGAATATAATAATCTGGACATACTTACACCACGTTACCGAACAAACACAGCATAACTATTGATCGGACGCAGACTTAGATGATTTACGGTGTTATTTTGTATTTAGGATATAGTCGCGCGGGTTCAGTGCTTTGCCGTTCCGCCAGACTTCGTAATGCAAATGAGGACCAGTTGAATAACCGGTATTACCCATGTAACCAATTACATCACCACGTTTTACTCTTTGTCCCCGTTTGACTGCCCACTTCTGCAAGTGACCATAACGTGAAATAAATCCATAACCATGATCAAGTACGATTAACTTACCCAAAGATCCAAATGTACCAACTGTTTTAACTTTTCCATCAGCAGTAGCAATAATTGGCGTTCCGCGGTGGTTGGCTATATCGATACCACGATGAAGCTGCTTATATCCAGTAAATGGATCATGCTTCATTCCAAAACCACGAGAGTTCCAGCCTCTTGATGGCCAGATCGAAGGAGTATGGTTGAGACGATCCTGAAGATTGCTAAGCTCAATTTCGATCTCACCAAATTTTTCTAATTCAAATTTTGATAATCTCAGAAGACGGTCAACTTCGATTTCAGTTTCATAAGCTTTCTGTTGGGCTGCAGACATTCGAGCCAGATCAGGTTGCCCCGGTCCACCAATACCAAGAAGACGTTCATCTTCATTAATAGGAGGAAGATCAAACATCACCCGGATAGCTACCTCTTTGGCAACGAGTTTATCGAAGCGAGTATCAGCCTGGGCTAAGTCCCAACTAAGTTTATCAAATTTATTTTGAAGATCTGTGTTCTCCTGGAGAAGATTATCGACCTGAACCGATGTTACTCGGTCACCAAAATATTCAGATGCAAAGAACATGCTGGAGAATGTCACAACCAGAGCAATACCAACCGTAGAGACAAGCAGCCAGACCGGCAGCTTTAGTTCTCGGGGAGTACCGGTCGAGTCCGGTATGACCATAAATGTAAGTTTTTTCTTGAGCATCCTTATACTTCTATTTCAATCAAACTTTTGTAAACAAATCCTCTGACATAATTATCAAGGACCTATCGGAGCCAATTGTATTCTGAAATGACGGAAGTGTCAAGCAAAAACGTTAGTTACTTGATCAATTGATAGTCACGTTTCAATATCTTGTTGACTATCTTAATCAACTTTTGCGAATCTACTCCCTGCAAACTGTACAGGTGCCAATAAGTCTTCTTAGTCAGCGGTGTCTCAATTTTATCTTGCTTGGCCATCGCCTATCCTTTCGACTTGTTTGAGTTCCCGGACAGACATATGATCGCCAATACTACATGTATAATATTATCGGGGAATCTCACGAATCATTTATAAGTTCCATCCCAGATATTTGCAGAAACCGTGCCAGCCCCAAGATTCTCTAAAAATGCTGCATACCAAATGCTATATTGTTGATGTACAGTCACTTAACAAAGCATTCGAGAGTCCCTTTTTCACCCTATTTGCAAAATCATTACAAAATTGTGGTCCAAACACCATAGATTCGGGCCAATTGACCATTGATCTCTGTTCAATTCTCCCTCAATTGAGCAACATCTGAACCAGTCAAATCGTAGCACCAAAAACCTAAGAGCACCGACCTGCAGAATGATTGACACGAATACTGAACTAAGCTAATATGAAGGCGACAGATATATTTGGTTGAAAGGAAACCGATGGAAAACCTTCGTAATAAAATAGTTCTGATAACTGGAGCAACAGCTGGAATAGGTGAAGCCTGCGCCCGAGAATTTGCGTCTGCCGGCTCAAAATTGATTTTGGCTGCTCGCCGGATCGACAGACTCAAAGCTCTGGCCGATCAGTTAAAAACCCCTACACTTACAATTGAACTCGATATTCGAAATCGCAAAGCTATCGAAACAGCTATTTCCACCCTCTCCAAAAAATGGCAAGAGATTGATATTCTCGTTAATAATGCCGGTCTCGGACGAGGTCTCGATAAACTCCATGAAGGTAACCCCTCTGACTGGGATGAGATGATCGACACTAACATAAAGGGACTTCTATATATAAGTAGAGCGGTTACCCCCGGCATGGTAGCACGCGGGCGCGGTCATATTATAAATATCGGTTCAATAGCCGGACATGAAGTCTATCCAGCAGGTAATGTCTATTGCTCCACCAAACATGCAGTAAAGGCTATTTCCAAAGGATTGATGATTGATCTCGTCAATACACCGGTTCGAGTTTCATCAATTGACCCGGGTCTTGTTGAGACAGAGTTCTCAGACATCCGTTTTCATGGCGACAAAGAACGCGCCAAACTCACCTATCAGGGTTATAAGCCATTAGAAGCAAAAGATATCGCCGAGGCAGTTGTATGGTCAGCATCGCGACCAAAACATGTTCAGATCGCAGAAATGATCGTCCTGCCAACAGCACAAGCTGCAGCAATGGTACTTCACAAAGAATAACAGTCATTACTTGGGAGCTTTGTTATGTTTAAGAAATTTGTCATTTACTTTATCAGCTTAATATCTCTGGTTCTTGTTTTGCCAAACGGGTCAGTTGCTCAAGATCAGCTTGAACTGGTCGATTCTGCTCTGGCCAGTCTCAATTTGACCCGATCAGATATCAAATTCGATCAGGATGAAGTTGCCACCTGGGGCGGAGACCGTTTCAGGCTGAAATATTTTACTTTATTTCATAATGACCCGTTCAAACTTCCCCGTCACGGCGAATTGACACTCGAATCACTCGGTTCCAATGTTATGAACCCTCCCGCCTTGATATCAAAAGCATCCCGATTTCTTGATCATGCTATTTTCAGATCTCTTATCGGAAACCCGCTTGCACCATTTATCGATTTTGCCGATTCTGTCGTACCACATTCGATTACTCGCTCCAAGAACATTCTGGTCGGAGCAGAATTCAATTCTCTCAAAGACAGGATCGACCTTTTCTATCGAATCGCCGACGATAAAAAGTTTATGTTCAAGAAGAGTCTCGACGATGCTAATAAAAATAAATACCGCCAGCGACTATACGAATATTTCCTGAACAACAACGAAGATTACCACGACCTCGTCTATGAACTTACCGAAAAAGTTGACTTCGACCGACTGTATGCCGGTGCACAGGACTTTGCTCTTGCAGCAAAAATATTCATTGATTCAGCGTCAATTTTGAAATTCCCTGACCATATCCTTGAATTCAAAACACGCAAAGGTCTAATCGTTATCGGTACTCCCGGGGATGACAAGTTTATTTATTTGGAACCACCATTTCTTATCATTGATGGTGGCGGTGATGACCTTTATGAATTTAGTGGCTATCCAGATGAATACCCATTTACAATGATTTTCGATTTAGCCGGCAATGACAAATATCGATCCACCGATACAGCCTCCCCCGGAATTGGTGGTTCGATTCTCGGTATGTGCATACTGGTCGATTTGGACGGCGACGACATATACGAAGCGAAAAATATAGCCCAAGGTGCATCAATCTTTGGAGTCAGTATTCACATTGATCGCAATGGTAACGATACTTACATAGCCGAACACTTTTCACAGGGTGCCGCTACGTTTGGAATCGGTATTCTTGCCGATAGCTCCGGTCATGACTCCCTCTACTGCCTTTCAACTTCTCAAGGGTACGGCTACACACAAGGAATAGGCATACTCGTAAATCATAGCGGGAATGACCGCTATGTCGCCGAAGATCAAACTATTTTCGATCCTTCACCTCAGACCAAAGAGCATAACTCATCACTTGCGCAGGGGGTCGGCTTCGGCAAACGGGCCGACTACATTGACGGCCACAGCTGGGCCGGAGGAATCGGAATTTTGTGCGATGTTTCGGGCGATGATATTTACTCCGCCGGTCTCTTTACACAGGGATGCGGTTATTGGTATGCAGTCGGTATGCTCTTAGACGGTAGCGGTGTTGATTCTTACAATGCTGCCTGGTACGCTCAGGGAGCAGGAGCACATTTTGCCGTCGGTTATCTTGATGATTTTAGAGGTGATGACAGCTACACCACACAGCTTAACATGGGTGTAGGTGCCGGGCATGATTTCACAATCGGCTATTTCAACGAACGTTCCGGCAACGACCGTTACAAAGTGCCCAACCTTTCACTCGGCGGTGGCAATGTAAACGGGTTTGGAATTTTCCACGATCATGCCGGTGATGATTTCTATGACACCGATCATGGTTTCACCCTCGGACGAGCCAACGGTTCTCAGAAAGGTCCCCGCAAATATTTGAAAACTGTCGGTATCTTTGTTGATGGTGGTGGTATTGACAGCTACGGTGAACATTATGCCGGCAACAACAAAAGATGGGTCTCCCCGCTCGCCAAAGAGACAGAACCAAATAAAGTAACTATTGGAGTTGGGATAGACAGAGATTAAGAGAATCTCAAAGTGACATTACCCATTGCGGGCAACTGCAAATACACCTGTAAGAATCAAACCGGTTCCGATAAAAATTGCTGCCGACAATGATTCACCGGCATAAAGAACGCCTATCAAAATCGCTACTACAGGCGTAATAAACGCAATCATTGAGGCTGTCACGACGCGTATCCGTTTAAGTAACCAATAGTAACCTAAAAACGTGAGTACTGTTCCGGCCAGTGCAAGATATAGAATTGAATAAACTGTCGTATTTGACCAATGGAACGTTGTGAAATCTTCAAAGAGCAACATCCCAACCGTCAACAGAATCACACCAAACATCATCTGTATAGCAGCTACAATAACAATATCTTCATCCTTGTTATCACGCTTGTGAATAACTATTCCGTACGCCGATACAAACGGTGCCGCGACAGACAAAAGAGTCCCCACAAATATCTGTCCCGATGTCACCAACGAATCAACCGATATTATCAGCACACCAACAAATCCCGCAGTTAGACCGATCCAGCCTTTCATATTCAATGATTCCGATTTCAATATATACTGGGAGAAAAAGGCTACGAAAAATGGAAAAGTCGCAAACAGAACAGCCGCCAGCGATGAATGAATCCATTGCTGAGCATGATAAACACAAAGGTAACTGACCCCATACATAAATAGACCGGGATAACCGATTCGAAATATCTTTTTCAGGTTACGAGGGAATTTAGCTTTCCTGAACGCAGCTATTATCAAAATAACTGTAATAGCCAGAAAGAATCTAATCGCCACAGTCGTAATTGGAGGAGCATCCTCAAGACCGATTTTGATTCCGATCCAGGTTGACCCCCATACCAAACAAAGTATGAAATATACAAATGAAATCATTGGGTCTAAGTAACCCGAGATTTACCAAGCTGTCAATCACTATCATACCAATAGTTCAACATACAAAAAAACCCACTCCGCATAAACGAAGTGGGCTATACTTACTAATTGATCGCTTTCTTTAACGTCGATTAGGAGGCGGTGCCGCTAAACCTGCACCCAAAATCTGTCGAACCAGAGGATCATTCCGATTTATACCATAAGCTGCATGTTCAGCCGTTATCTTTGACATATCACCATAACGACGAGCTTGATTTAGTGAAGTTACCAGCTTCTTATACGCATACGAACTATTGCGATCCCGATCAAACGCCTCACGCATAATCGCAAGACCGGAGTCCGCTTTCGCCTGGTTCCCTTCCCTGCGACCGATTTCAAACTTAACCAGTCCAAGGTCCTGTAGATAGAACAGGTTTTCATGGTTCGACTCAGTAAAGGCAACCAGCGTATCATGAAGCTGCTGATAATATTCCTTAGCTTTGGTCGAATCACCAGTCCGTTCTTTCAGATCAACCAACGCAAGATACGATTGCCAGAATTCAGGATAGACTTTTGTCATCTTATCAAGCAAAGCTTCTGCCCGTGTTGAATCACCGGCCTTAAACAAACCATCGGCCACGATTACAGCATTAACTCCAATTGAGAAAAAGACACCAGTCGCATTTTCATCACGATAAACATCCGAATTCCCATATCCTTCGTACTTATAAACTTCGTTGAATAACTCAAGACTGCGTTCGAAATCTATCTTCGGTGCATCAGGAGTTGGATCAAGAATATATACCATACCGGTAAGAGTACAGATATCTCGTAGTTTTAATGGTGATTCTGCATACGGTAACGAATTGAAACAGATTGGGTTTTCCCACTTATTTTCAATTACAATTTCATCAACCATCATATCCTGTACTTTGACTAATCGTCCATCCCACGGAGATGGAGTCATATAAGTCTGACGCCTGCGAGGTTTGTCATAGAACGGCTCTAATGGTTTCTGTCCCCAAACATCTTTTTCATACTCGAACGGGTGCCATACAATTTGCTCATCGGTTAGCGAGATTGGTACGTTATAACGGTTTTTCATCTGCTGTACATACCAGTCCGTGTTGAGCAACGACAGGTTAACTACACGTACATCTTTACGGTAATTATAAGATTCCTGTACACACCAAACCGGGAATGTATCATTATCACCGGCAGTAAACAAAATAGCATTAGGCGGACATGAATCGAGAATCGATTTCGCATAATTCATAGCAATGAAATTATTCGAACGATCATTCATATGATAATTCTTCGCCAACGAAATACCCGGTAGAGCTACCAGCACAGTACAGGCATAAACTATCGTTTTCTTAAGCGGGTCATTTCCCTTAGCCAAACTATCGCGCAGCCACATTACAATCGTCGAAATCCCAAGCCCCATTGCGATACTAAAGAACACAAAGGCAGGCGTAAAGAAGTAATCACGATTACGAACTTCAAGATACGCATCTAACGGGCTCGGTCGATACTGAGTACCATCGGCAAAATTCATATAGAGTATCAAACCGAGTGACCCTAATATGAAAAGCGTGAAGAAAGGCATTCCTATCTCCCAGCGCTTTCGTATCGCTATAATCATCCCCAATAGCCCAAGAGCTAAAAATGGGAAGAAGTACAACCCACCGGCAGAATATTGTTCTTCAAAATAGGACCAGAAACCCATATGAGGATGACGTCCCAGTTGATTTTCCCAAAGGCCACGACGCTTAAACATTCGGTCAGTCATCGAAACCTGACCATACTGCTTACGGTCCAAGAAACTTATGAATGTAGCATAATTGCGTGACGGGTTATTCTCGTCAATACGAGGATTATGTTCTGATCTTATCGGAATATAGAAATGGGTTGAGAAACCCAAAAACCCAACAAAGAGAACCGCAAGTCCGGTTTTCCAATGAAGATTGATATTATATTTTTTCGCTATCAACGGGAGCAACAACACTGCGATAAGTCCAAACGGAAGAGTCGCCATGACATCAAAAGCTCCGGCATCACCAGAGACAAATCTCGACATCGATTCCATCAGACCAATTGGAGTTGCTATATTTATATAAAGACTAAACGAAACTATCATCGTTGAGATCGATGCAATCGCTATCAAAATACCCCAGTTAATTTTACTGCGCAGCCAGACAAAAAGGCTTACTCCAAAAATAACCGTCATCATTTTAAATACAGGTGCTCCGCCCCGTCCATCGGAGAAAAGCATTACCATTAGTAGTTCAATAATAGCGAAAAGACAGATCGCCATATAATGCTTCGGTTCGGCCTCATTCTTAAGAACAAAGAAAATAGCACAAACCGGAACTACCAAAAATACAGTCATGTGGATCCCAACGCCCAGCGACGCCAAATACAACGCAAGCATCATAGTCTGACTTGCTCTGTATGTCCCGCGTTCTTCGTGGAACCTAAGAGTGAGCCAGAAAACTGCGACAGATATTGCAAGAGCCAATCCGTAAGCTTCCGCCTCAACTGAGTTAGCCCAGTTTGTGGCCGAGAATGCTACAAAAAGTGAACCGGCAACTCCGCCGATGTAGGCGATAAAACGACCGGTTGAGCCTTGACTGGAATCATCTGTGATATACTTAACAAGCCTGACAATAACGAGATAACTGAACATCGTCGTAAAAGCAGACGAGATAACAGTCAAGTAATTGATCCGGTGGGAAACATCTTCTACAAATGGAATAATTGAAAAAATACGCCCCAGAAGCATCAATACCGGAGTTCCCGGCGGGTGAGGAATACCCAAAATAGTGGCACTGGCAATGAATTCACCACAATCCCAAAACGACAGCGATTGCTGTACTGTCATGGCATATACTATAAATGATATTAAGAAGACTACAGCTGCCAAAAATGCATTCTGCTTGTCAAACTTGTTATCGCTGTTATTAACTAAATTCTGCAAAGGTCCTCCTAAAGCGATCCATAGCCTCTTCCGATACATTGGAATAGACTTCTCGAGAAATTGAAACCGGAAGATACATCATTAGACTCGACATTTCCAACGAATATTTTACCGGTTCAGGGTCTCCTTGGATTAATCTTTTTGGAGGTATAATAAATGTTTGTATGGTGTGCCCTACTATTTGCAATCGGCGTCTTTTCGTTTCTCGACGCTATCTTAATGAATAATGAAGTATTTGGACGAGTTTCATCAATATTTTTCTTATTAATCTCCTTAGGTCTGCTTATTAGAACCTCAACCAAGCGTAAACAGGCCAAAAAAGAGAGCTACGAAAAACGTATCTTCTCTTTGGAAAAGCAGGTAAATAAGATGGAGCGGGAACAGGAAAGATTCAAAGACTTTTAACTGGATGGCTCAGGATTATTCAATCCCCGCATCCGCTTGCGAACATCTGATATAAACGGATAATTCGGATGTTCTCGAAGCAAAAGACTATATATTCCCGTTGCTTCCTCAAGCGTTCTTGGATCATCCATCAGGAAATCAGCCTTCATTTTCATACCATACGGAGTATAATATGACTCCGGAAATCTCTCAATAAGTGACTCCACAACCATAAGAGCAGAAGTAGTATCGGCCTGCTCCAATTTTGTCAGTGATATTTCATAAAGAGCGATATCAGCCAAAACAGCAGAATTAGACTCAGTAAGTATAGTCAATCTCGCCTCTACAGAGTCAGGCTGCTTCATCCGCCTAAAAAGATGCGCCGTCGAATACTGATAAATATCATCTCCCGAACCTTCGGAGCGGTTAATCAACATCATAATTTTCAACGCGTCATTGACATATAATCCTTTTGGATAATCAACCATCAATTTCTTAAAACTAACCTTGGCCGAATCGTACTGCTTGTTATAAAACTGTATCAAACCAAGATTGAAATCGACCTCTTCAGCAATATCATCGGTAATACTAAAAGTCTTCAGGTCTCTATACTTTTCGCCCGCTGTTTTGGTATCACCAAGCTGCATATATGATTCAGGGATATCTTTCAATGACAATAGATACCCCCGCCCTCGCTGAGGACGATTTAATACTGAGTCAAAATATATGAGCGCTCTATTGGGGTCGTTTAATTGCTCAAGATAAATCAGACCGATCGTATGCAATGCAGTAGAACCGATACTATTCCCGGCAGAACGACGAGCCACTTCGGAAAACACGACAATTGCTGAATCAATCTGACCGGTTTCGGCCAGGGCAGTTCCAAATTTATTCAGGACATCACGACGATAAGCAGCTTTGGGATACTTGATTAAAAAGTATTCGGCTACCCTGACAATTGGCTTATGTGCATCATGGTCACTACATTGCTGCATAAAAAAGAGCAGCGACTGACCATTGTCACGTTCTAACGAATCCTGCCTTATTGCCAACTCAGTAGCATCGTCAAATCTTCCCTCTTTCAAATAATGTGAGCTAACCAAATTAAGAAGACGAGTCGAGTGACTGTTCTCAACTTCTGCCAGCAATACCCCTTCAATGACCTGCGATGATTCACCAAACGCCAAAAGGGCTACAATCTTTCGTTCGGCATCAGCCGCCGGACGGGTAGTGTCCTCACGTAGAAGCGGAAGATACTCCGCAAACGCAGCTTCATATTCTTTTTTCTTTTCTTGAATTGCCCCGGCACTGATTCCAAATAGATTAGGCTGATCCAACCGCTTTCGAGTCGTTACAATTAGTTCAAACGCCTCATCTTCAAATCCCTGCGCCATTAAAGAACGTATTACTATCAAGACTCTACTTTGATCTTTGTCAATGACCAGATTGATTGCCTTTTGATACTCAACCAACCCATCTTTTACATTCCCCTGTAAACATATCATTTCAGAAAGTGTAAGTTGAAATGATAGATTATTCGGGTATTGCTCAAGACGACGCCTGGTGATAGCTTCCATTTTGAAATAGAGCTTTAACTGACGATAACATACTTGAAGCAGATTAATAACTTGATTGTCGTCAGGCTTTTCTTCGTAAAGCGTTTCAAGCATCGCCATCGCACCCGAATAATTACGAGTAGAGACCAACCTTCTGATCAATCGCATCTTATCATCAAACGGAGAAAGTTGTCGGGGCATTCTTATAGGCGATGTTGGTCGTATCTCCTGTTCATTTAGCTTTACAGGCTTATTTGGTTTAGGCGTTTGTGCGAATGTCGAACCAGACATAAACAGCACGACTAATAGTAAACTAAATACTAACGATCGAATCACTGCGTCGCCCCGTTAGACTGATTCGGTTCAACCGATTGACCTGCATCAACAGCTCGTGCATTAAGCAAAGCACGAAAATAAGCTTTGATCTGCTCTTCATATTGAGGAGGATAACCAGAACCCAAAAATTCACGCAAACGATCTTCCAGATTAACCCGATCATCGAGCATCCCGGCAGTAAGAGCAGGTGGTAAATAAACCGGCTGAGCTGTTGCCGTTGATGCTTTGCGTTGATCGGTAAAATCACGACGTTGCAGCGATCTGGAAGCATCAAGCATACGCGACAAAATTTTCAACTGACGCTGTGGAAGATCATCACCAATCTCACCCGACTCAAGTCCTTCTTCAACTTTTTTCATTTCACGGGCAATATCATCAAGTCGTCCCAACACCTGCCGGGAATTACCAAACTCGCTTGCAAGTTGTTCGAGAGATTTACGAATAGCACCCTGCTCACCAGCCAAACGCTTGAGTGCTTCGCGCTCGCTAGCTTTACCTTTACTCCCCGGTTTGTCCCCAGGATTATCGCATTGGCCTTTCGTTTCCTGATTCAACTGATTCTGCTTCTTCGAAAGAGACTCAAGCTTCGCCTGACCTTTATCACAACTTGACCCTTTATCGCACTGACTCTGTTGATCCAGAGATTCCATCATACGAATAGAGGCACGATTAAGATCACTCATTGCATCACGTTGATTGCGTACACCCGAGTTGCCATTTTTGTTTTCGAAATGCTCGGATGCTATCGCCATATTATTTAACGCGTTATTTACAAGCGACTGAAGTTCGGCCGCAACAAATGGTGATTCCTTACCAAGCTCAGCAATCGACTGACTCAATCCCTGACAGGCCGCGGCAATATCCTGCTGTCGTTTAGCATTGTCGCGCAGCATAAGTGATCTTGGATCGAGACTGGCCGCCTCTTTCATCAGAGCTTCCTGATCCTGCGAAAGATAATTCGCATCTTCGATAGCTTTTGTCATCGCCTTTTTGATCTGCTCAGAATCTTTTCCGTTCAAAGCCATTATCTGCTTCTGCATCTGGCCAACCATATCCATCAGCTTGTCATACGACTTTTTGCCCGACTTTTTCGATTGTGCTTTATCCTGACCTTTCATACTCTCAGACATCTTTTGCATATCTTTTTCTGCATCCGATTTCTTGAGCGCATCGGCAAACTCCTGTGCCTCTTTAGAATCTTCCATCTGGGCGTCAGCCATCATCTTTTCAAGCTCTTCAACTTCTTTTTTGAGTTCTTCAAAAGATTTACGTAACTCATTTTCATCTTTGGCCATTGATGGAAGTTTACTTTTTTCAGCTTCCGATGTTTCCTCGTTTATCTTTTCCTGACGCTCGGCCATCTCTTCGACCTGACGCAACATCGTTTCCATTTTCTGCACAACCTGCATCTTCTTCAAAAGTGCCAGCGTTCGTTTCAGACGTTCAAGCATATCCTCCTGCGAAAGCTCAAAATCCTTAAGTGCATTTTCCATCTCCTGCTTGTTCATCTGCTCAAGTGCTTCCTGGAGACGTTTCTGTGCCTCACGCATTTCAGGAGTGGAGACTTCTTCGAATAACTTTTGAACCTGCGCCATCTTTTCCATTATCTCACGAGAAAGCAGAGAATTTTCCTTCATCTTATCCAAAGACTTATCCATCTGCTGCGCCATCTGTTCAATCTGCTTGAGCATTTCGGCGTTCTTGTCAGCCATCGACTCAAGCTCTTTCTGTTGTTTCCAGTTTGCTTTCGAGTGAGGGCTCTGTTGAGACTGCATCTTCCGTGCAGCCTGTTGAGCACGTTCCACAAGGTCCTTACCCGTTTTCAAAAGCTCCTCGGTGCGAACAATTCGTTCATCACTCTCAGCTTCAGAATGTGTTATCAATTCATCAAGCGATGGAAGCCGTGCTATATACTGACGAGAGCTGGCCAACTTAGGACCGGAGATGCGATCATTATCAGCCACCTCAAAATGATATGCAACATAATCACCCGGATAAAGATTAAGCGGTTCCATATCCCAATTGAAATCTATTTCACCTTCGGTTTTTATCTTATCCGAAAAATGTAAAACTGCTACATTTTCAGCCGACGGTTGCCCATGAGAGATAATAGTATATTTCAATACAAGCGACGAGAACCCATAGTCGTCGAAAATTCTAACCTGCAAAGGTAAAAACATTTCATCATTAAGATTCACATCGTAGCCCGGACGAATAACATCAACAGTCGGATACTCATCCGGCACCGCAGTAATATAATATTCTATCGGGTCAGGATTTTTCTCTCCAAGATGATCGCTCAGACTGATATGATAAGCACGCGAGTTTTCAACCTTAAGAGATACCTTCGCAGTCTTGCCGTTCACTTCCATGTTGAGACTTGATGAATCATCAAAAATAAGCTCAGCTTTCTCGACCGGCGAATTCGTTGTTATCTGCAAATTAACCCGACTGCCAACAAGCGCAGAAAATGAACCGTTGTTTTCATCTATCGTAACAGGGTCAAGCTCTGTATAGTCAGGATAAAAGATCGAAAGTTTCAACCCACCAACACGAGGACGATCAACCACATCTATAGACTGAATCTCAGACTGTATCTCTCCAGCCGTTACATAGAAATCAAATGACTTGCTAACCTGCCTGAGTGTTATCCCAAACGAAGCCGAGTCACCATTGTCAGTTACCGTTTTAGTTAATGCAACAACATCAACTTTTGTTTTCTGCCATGAACCACCTGCTGTGCGATGATGAATAAATGCTCTCTCGGGCATCCTTTCACCAATCAACGCTCCACCGATCCGAATATCACGATACTTAACCCATTCTGTCGTCTCAGGTACAGGAACTAAACGATAAGCTATCGGAGGTGCAATCTTCTCGGTCGGGTTTGAATAAACTTCATACGAATAACTAAACAAACCGGGGGCAGCTACAAGCATCAACAATGCGACCGCACTGCCTGACAAAAACTGTCGCGCCCCTTTCCAGAGCGGATAGAACGAAATGACTTTGTTAAATTCAATTTCAGAGGCACGCTTTAGTGCCTGTTCCTGAGTTTGCTCGACCAATTCAAGTGATGATCCCTCCGGAAATGTCTGACGCGAAAACTGCACCGCAGCAATCAGACGACCTTTCATCTCAGGAAATCGTTTTTCTAAACTGACAGCAACCTGATCGATGCTCCCTTTATTTGCGCGTCCCAACGCAAACCGGACAAAAGTATAGATAGATGCCGACACCGAAATGATGAGCATTGTCAGTTTCAACCATACCGGCAGAACAACAAAATTAGCCAGTAAAGACAGTATTACAGCTATAGTCGCAACCAATGCAAGGGAGCTTAGAAGTCCCGAACAGAACCCGAGCAGACGTTGGCG
>JAUVAR010000242.1 GCA_030591625.1 Candidatus Zixiibacteriota bacterium | reverse complement strand
TCAGAATTGGCAATCGAAAACGCAGTATTTGAATTTTAATTTATTTCCGAAGATACCGACGAAGGCATAAAAAACAACGATGGTCGCACAGTTCGCGCATATGCCTTCGGTCTCGAGTCAGGACGCATACTTTTCTCCGCCAACCCGGGTGAACCTCTCAAATCGCTCGTCAAGACTGCCTCAGGTGGTGAAATTTCAAGAGTATTGCTCGCAATGAAAGCAGCAGAAAAAAAGAGTGGCCAAACAAGACACTCTCTTTTAGTATTTGATGAAGTTGACGCCGGCATCGGTGGCATGACCGCCAATGAGGTTGGCAAAAAACTTAAAGTACTTTCAGGTAACACGCAATTGCTTGTGATTACACACCTGCATCAGATCGCACGCCTCGCCGACAATCATTTTACCGCGACTAAAACAACTGACAAAGATGGTCGTACCAGAATCGAAGTCCGCAAACTCGAAACTGACGAACGATCAATGGAACTTGACCGCATGGTCGCACTCCCAACGGAATAATCTTCTACTCAGCTATTTCTTAATCGTAAATTCTCCATCATATCCGCTAATCGCTTCATTGTAATAATCAAAAAGCATGTCAGGATTTGACAGCAGTTCAAAGTATCGCGTTTTATCTGTTCCATCTTTGCTGATATGACTCATCATCCACCAACCGAGTGTGTAGATCATCGTCGGACGTTTGACTTTCAGCTTTTGTGTCATCTTTTCCAGCTCTTCACCTTCATACATCTTCGCGAGATATGTTTTTAACACCTCAGTCGCATAACTCTGATACGAATTGTTTAACCACTCCCACGCTTCATTTTCAGAAATCGCTCCAGAGGTTATTCCTGTAGTAACACGATTGAGTTCTCCAATCCAAAAGGCAACCACCGCAGAATCTCCCTCAATCTCTTTCTTAAATCCTTCGGGAGGATTGCAGTGCATAGCCGAACCTTCACTGACAAATCGTTGTTTCAACTTATGTACAAACTGAGATTGCCATTCGGATGACTCCGCTTCTTGATCGTAAAGAGTCGGGCCGATATACACATGGTGGAATTCATGAGCGAGAACTTTTTCAATCTCTTCAGTATTGAACGAACCTAAATCATCATAACGTGACTCAAAAGGCAATTCACTAAAAACGAGTGAATAAAGGTCAAACACAACCTCACCCTCGCGAGCGAAAGCATCACCGTTTCCATCTAAAATAAAATGTACCACAGGGATGTCATAGGATCCTTCAGGTAACCACAGAAGTGTCTTTGCATGGACACTATCAAGATTAATCATTGGCATTGTCTGGCTGACCCACGTTGCAATTTGATCCTTGTGTCGAATCATCTCATTTAGATTCCCACTAATACTCGCAGGTGAACTAATCCGAGTTACCGGCATTGAATAGAATATTCGTTCATGTATCTCAGGAGTCATATTGTTAAATTGTCGATAATATAACTGATATCCTTCAGACGCTAAAAGAGTATCAACCAAAGTTTCAAGTGCTTTGTCTGACTTTGATCTTTTAATTAGTTTTCCAATCATTTGCAAACGTGCATCTTCCGATAACCTGCTAAGAGTAACACCGACAGATTCATAATTAGGATTATTATCGAGTTGGACCTGCATTATTTCAAGCAACAAATTTACAGATGATAAGTCTAACTTCTCTTCAGGCTGAAAGCTGCAACCACCAAGTAACAGGCCAAACATACCGAGTACAAATAACGAACATCGAATTGATTTACTACGAATTAACATTATGATTTCTCCTTGTCATCCTTTTGGATACACAATGAATCAAACTAATGCAAACAGAACAATCAGAGATTTCAAATATACTTTTCAGTTCAGCCAAAGATAAAAAAACAGGGCGCGCAAAATGCACACCCTGTCTGAATAATTCATATTATTGCAATTATTAATTCGAGATAGCAGCAAGTGCTTTCTCTACTGATTCAGCCAGTTTTGCTCCACGACAATCTTCGCCGGTAGCAGCCATTGAGCCATCCGGACCGATCAAATATGCTGCCGGAATCGAACTCACAAAATACTTCCCGGCAAGCTCAGCACCCCATCCTTTACCATCATAAATATGACGCCAGTTCATCTTATTTTCGCCTATCCACTCACGATAAGATTCAAGATCCTTACGGTTTTCGTAATCAAGGGAGATCGAAAGAACTTCAAAACCTTTGTCATTATATTTCTCAAATGTCTCTACAACATTGGGGAGTTCCGCCAGACATGGTCCACACCATGTTGCCCAAAAATCAATCAACACAACTTTGCCTTTATAATCATCAAGCATCGTCATCTTGCCATCAATATCATTCATCCCAAGTTCCAATGGCCATAGCAGCTCGGCAGTCGTACCACCAAGACGCGATCCAATAACTCGTTTGGCCCAACGCACCTCACTATATTTTTCGGTGAGAGCTCTAAACTCCTCTTTGAGCGCATCTTTGTCGGCGTTTGGTGCTTCAAGTTTGTTTACCATTTTCAAAGTCTGGGCAGCACCAAAATAATCATCACCCTCAGATATCTTATCAAGATAACCATCTGCTTTAGCGAAATTTGCATCCACAGTAGCATCGTCAGTTGATTTCATCGACCAGGCCATTCCACCCATAAAATTAGCTTCATTCGCTTTAGCAACTTCAGGATTTGTTGCCATGTATGCATCAACTTCGGCAAGCACCGCATGACTGACAGCACCCCACGAACTATAGATAGACTTAATTTGAACGATCCCTCTAACTCTTTCAAGTCCGTAATCAAACTCAGGATCATCCTTCTTAAGCTCATTCTGACAGGCAAGCTTTTTCGCTGCGAATTCTATACTTGCAATTGAATATTCCACTCCATTCCAAACCTGACTGTGTCGTCTGAGAATCAAACTCTCAGCATCGGCCCATTCTTTATATTCTTCTTCTGAGGCAAATGTTTTTGGAGCAGTTTCTAAAACAGGCATTCGATTCTTAAGTGAACTGCTTTTCGAAATTTCGTTATTTTTGATTCTTTCAGCAATCCCCGCAAACCGAGCATCTTCGGAAACGAGTTGAATATCTTCGTCATACTCAAGATAATCCGACTGATCCCAACCGGCGTCAGCCATCTTGTTCAAATATACAAACGCCTGATCGGCCTCACCCTTGCGAGCATACGCACAGGCGAGATTAAAATTAGAGAGCTTACCATCAGGAATGACAGTCGCCATTTCGGTGAACTTCGCAATCGCGCTATCGTAATTCGGTTCTTCCATAAACTTATAGCCCGCATTGGCCAAATCAGAATATGCCGTTAGCGTCTCTTCATCGTACGTTTTTGTAGGCTGAACCTTAGCTACCGGAGTCGCTTGTTCAGAGCAACCAATACCAATCACAGTTACCAGCATAAGCGCACATAACGCAATAATACCGACTCGTTTGAAATCTCTTTTCATCCTGTCTTATCCTCTCTAAGAAGTAATTATCTTTATTTGACGAGCCTAATTTCGCTTAGTTTCAACTCATTTGCAAGCAAATATAAGGCTCTTTTTGGAGGGACTTTATCGATTGTAAGCTGTGATAATAAAACTCGACTGACAGCATGATGCTGATCATCAGTTATGCCAACCGGGTCTTTGTTGAACCGACTGTTGTTTCAGGAGGTCGGGTATTTGATAGTTACTTTAGTTCTTGCGGACGGCTTAGTGATAAACCGGCAAATCGGACCCGGCACCTTTCCTCAAAATAAACACATTATGCCGCCCTTGTCGCTCTCGTACAATCGACGCCCCTAATCGAGTATTGATAGATGCAATTCCCTCGCGTCCCAGGCTACTGTCAAATGCGACAATAAATGTTTCACCGACATACAGCCTCCTGTCACGGGACCCCAAATATACAGGCTCTATCGACGTAATCCCTGGCGTCCTTTCAAGTGAATCTCTTACCAATAAATAGTCGGTGCTAATATTGATTGAGCACGTGACAAAACTGTCGATCCGCACGTTACGATCTGCGAGGCCAGCAATACCAAAAAGATTCTCTACAAAATCGTTAAATAATACTGGTGTCTCATCGAAATCTAATCTTACCTGAACAACAGTTGTGTCAATCCTCAACGGAACTCTGCCGTTGTCTCCATAATAATACTGTCCGTAAGCACTTGATGTCGCTCCCACAAGCCAAAGTACAATAAATATATACCGCATTATGCCTCCTTCTCTATCGGCCGGATTGAACCGATAGATTTCTATATAAACTGTTTTGACGTATGGTCGGACAGAAGATTCCGTCCACCGCCATATCCTCCAAATTGACATTCAGTATTGCATACCATACCAAACTACTCGTGGAGATCAGATGCTTGCCATCAGGTGTCAGCCCGATTTCGTCACACGCAAACCAGATAGAATCTGTTTCG